>SPBQ01000400.1 GCA_004525875.1 Myxococcales bacterium | reverse complement strand
GGCTTGCCGAACTGCAGGACGCTGGCCTGAGTGCCCTGCGCCACCTGAAAGCACATCAGCAGATAGGCCGCGATGAGGCCGAAGATCGCGGAGACGAGTGTGCCGCCGAGGAATCTCACTTCGTCTGCTCCGTGGCGGCCGCCGCCGCGGCACCAGTGCCGGTCATTGCACTGCCGAGATCGAGCAGCGGGACGACGTCGCCGGCGGCGCCGCCCTGGATGATGATCTTGTTGATTTCAGGCAGGACTTCCTCGAGCGCCTCGATGTACATGCGCTGGCGTGTCACCTCCGGCGCCTTGGCGTAGGCGGCGTGCACCAGCTCGAAGCGTTTGGCGGCGCCCTCGGCGTCCTTGACGACGGCGGCCGCATACCCCTCCGCCTCGTTGACGAGGCGCGCGGCGGTGCCGCGTGCCTTGGGGATAATGTCGTTAGCGAAGCCCTCCGACTCGTTGATCACGCGCTCGCGGTCCTGCTCGGCGTTGATTACGTCCTTGAACGCATCCTGGACCGGACCGGGTGGCGTCACGTCCTGCAGCTTCACGGTCGTTACCTGGAGACCGGTCTGGTAGCTGTCGAGGATCTCCTGCAGTTGAGCCTGGGCGCGGGTCTGAATCTCGAGGCGCCCCTCGGTCAGCGCGTCGTCGATGGTGGTCGAACCGACCACCTCACGCATGGCGGATTCCGCGGAATCACGCAGCGTCTCCTGCGGGTCGAGAACCTTGAACAGGAAGTCGATGGGATCCTTGATGCGATACTGAACGATGAAATCGAGCTCGACGATGTTGCCGTCGGCCGTCAGCATGCGGGCTTCCTCGGTGACGTCGCGATAGCGCGCCGGTGGTCCGATCGCGAACGTACGAAAACCGATCTCCTCCTTGAATACCCGCGTGACGGCTGGCTTGTAGACCCGCTCGATCGGCCACGGTAGGTGCCAGTGCAGACCCGGCGGGGTCGTGTGCGTAACGGCGCCGAATCTCATCACGACGCCGACCTCGCTCGGTCCGACCTGGTACAGGCCGCCGGCCATCCACAGAGCAACCACGACCAGCAGCGCCAGCGGGCCTACGACTCC
The DNA here is from genome assembly GCA_004525875.1 of Myxococcales bacterium. The sequence goes on along the minus strand of SPBQ01000400.1, from coordinate 2,301 downwards.
ACTCGGAAAGCGCTGGCTGATCGAATCGAAGGCTTCCTGAATAATGCGGTTGGGGTCGGGGGGATGCGCGGAGCCGTTTCCGAAATCGTTCGCCATCGTCAGGGCAGCAAGCGGTAACAGCCAGTCTCCGGGCAGTCAAGGCGAGCTTCCGAACGGAGCGCAGAGATCAGGCCGGTGCGAGCTCCATCGCGGGCGTCGCGACTGCCCGATCGGTTTTGTCGACGGGCAGATAGAACACCATATGGCAGCCGCCGCCCTCGACGCACTCGGCCCAGATCTCGCCGCCGTGGTGGTTCACCACCTCGCGGCAGATCGCGAGCCCGAGTCCCGTGCCCTTCGGCTTGTTTCCGTCGCGCTTCACCTTCACCTGGTGGAAGCGATCGAAGACCTTGTCGAGTTCGTCCTGAGGGATGCCCGGGCCGGTGTCCGTGACGGTTATCTCCACGCTTGCGAGTCCTTGATGAACGGCTTCGCGGGCGCCGACGCGGATAGCGCCGCCCTCGGGCGTGAACTTCATCGCATTGCTGCACAGGTTGGTGATGACCTGTATGACGCGATCGGCATCGACGTGTATCGCCGGCAGGCTAGCCGGCGAGTCGAGCGAAAGGTCGATCTTGTGCTCGTCTGCCAGCGGTCGGAACGTGCTCACGACATGATCGACGATCTCCACGGAGTTCTCGACGCGCTCCATGTTCCACGCGACGCGCCCGGCCTCGATCTTTGCCAGGTCGAGCAGGTCGTTGATGAGACGGCCGAGGCGATCGGTCTCGTCCATGATCACCGCGCTGAACCTCTTGCCGGAGCGTTTGTTCTCGTCGCCGTAGCGATTGATGATTTTCGCCGCTGACGCCACGGCTGCAAGCGGACTCCTCAGCTCGTGCGAGACGTTACTGAGGAACTCCGACTTCATGCGATCGTACTCGGTGAGCCGAGTATTGATCTCGCGCAGTTCCTTGGTCCGTTCCTGGACCTTGATCTCGAGGAGCTTCGAGTGTTCCTCGATCTGCCCGCGCAGGCGCTTCTCCATGCGGGTGGCGTCTTCCGCTTTCTGCTTCGCGATCACCAGCTCGCCAATATAGGTCTTGACCGAGACGCGCATGGCCTCGAACTGGCGGGCGAGGAATCCGATCTCGTCGCCGGTGTCGGCGGTGCGGATCTCGCGATCGAGATTGCCGTGCGCGATCGCGGCTGCGTCGTCGGCGAGCGATCGAATCGGCTTCAGCATGCGGCGGCTGAGGAACATCGATACGATGATGCCGAAGAGCGTAACGAGGATGGCGGCAACGATCGCCAGCGCGGTGGCCCGCATCATGATCTGCTCGGTCCGCAGCATTGCGAGCTTGCCGCGCGATTCGATCGTCTTCAGATCGAACGCCAGCACGAGCGTGCCCCATGCAGCGCCGCCGACCTGGATCGGCTGATAGATCTCGACCACGTTGCGACCTCTGTGATCGCGCCTGGTGGAGGTGGTGATCTCGGGGGGAATCGGGGCGCTGCTCTCTCCGACTCGGCCCGGCTCGGTGTGGATGATGATCTGGCGCTCGGAGTTGGTTAGATAAGCGTAGGCCAGATTGGAGTTGCGCTGCTGGACGCCCTTGATCGAATCGGCGACGAACGTGAAGTTGTAGCCCGCGATCGCGTTCTCCATGCTCGTGGCCACGCTGTCGGCAAGCAGTCGGCCACGCTCGATCAGCCCGTAGCTCATCGCCTCGGTCGACCGGTTCACCTCAATGCGCATGATAGAAGACTGCTGGTAGACCAGGAAGGCCGACACCATGACGATGCCGACGAACGTCGTCACCGATCCGGCAAGGACGAGCTTGAGGTGAAGGCCGAGCCGTCCGGGGCCCGGTTTCTTCGCAGTGCGCATCAGAACTCCTGCTCCACGCGGATGAACCACGACCGCGTCACTTCGGCGATCGGCCGTATGATCGGCTCCGAGAACTCCTCGTGGCGCCGCTGGTTGATGTTCTGTCCGACGAGACTGAACGTCGGCCCCGCCTCTGACGGCTTGTAGTGGGCGGCGATGTCGAGGCGCGCGTAGCCCTCGATGTCCACATCCTGACCGAGCCCCGTGAAGATCGAGGGGACTGTGATGTCGTCGACGAAGTGCACCGTCGGGACGATCGATACCTGGTCGGACACATCCCAGTAGCCGCGCAAGTTCACCTTCCACTCCGGCGTCGACTTGTTGACAACGCCGCCCGTGGTCAGGCGCTGCCAGCTGAAGTTCACCTCTCCGCGCACGCGCTCACTCCAGCGCATGTCGAACACTCCCTCGATGCCGCCGCCGTGGCCGTC
>SPBQ01000175.1 GCA_004525875.1 Myxococcales bacterium | reverse complement strand
CCCTTGGATCGAGCCCGGTGGCCTCGAAGTCGAGAAAGCAGAGCGGCCCGGCGGCGACGAGTCGGTCGAGCAGAGCCGAATCGATGCCCAGCTCCTCCACGTCCACTCGCGAGACGAAGCGGCTGTGGGATTTGAGATTGAGGTTTTCCTGGAACAGTGCGGGCTGGGACATTCGGCGTCCTAGCTAGCGCATGCCGCCCCCGGAGGCGAGCTGGCTGGATGCGAACATACCTGTACGACGCCGTTACATTCTCGTTCGGCGCCACACTCGCCTCCATGCGGCTACGCTGCGTCGTTCGCGATCTTCACGTCACCTCGCAGGTGGCATGTCGATTGCTGAGGTCATTGCCAGCCGATCTGCCGCATCCCGGCCCACAGCGGGGAGTGAAGTGGCGGAGGGGAGGACGCGGATGCAGAAGGGAACATCGCAGACTGAGCTCGACCTGGCCATGACCTACAGCGCGTATCGTGAGATGGAGCGTGTGCCGCGCAAAACCGTGGACCGAGTGAGCGAGGCCATCCTCTCCCTGGCGGAGGATCCGAGGCCCGACGAGTCGTACATGATTGAGGACGCACGAGGGTGCTACTACCTGCCGGTTGGCGACTGGTTCATCCTCTATCACCTCAGCGAGAACCGAGATTCGCTGACGGTGCTCGGCGTGCTCGACGGCCCGGAACACACTGTCCACTAAGGCCTGAAGCCTTGGAGTCGATGGGGCGGCGCCGGGTGACTGGGCAGGCCCGGCGCCATTTCATCGGAGACGCTCGCTCCGCGAGCCGTTCTGATGAAATGGCAAGTCCGTTTCATGACGCCGCCTTCGGCAGCTGGCTCGCCCTGCCATCATGGATAGCGCGGTCTCCGGCAGTCGCCTCGCCCGGCGAGCCAACCGGGCGAGCTGCGCTCGCCGTCCCATCATATAGCGCCGCCTCCGGCGGCCCCTCGGGGCCAATCCGCGCTGATTCGTGGCTTCGTGCCACGGTGGCTCTTCAATGAGACCACATCGTTACGAAACGGAGCCGGTCACTCCATATGGTCTAGTTCTGCTCGAGAGCGGAGAGCAGGTTGTTGGCGGCGGTTGCGGGATCGCCCGCTCCCGTGACGGCGCCGATCACTGCGACCCCCGCGGCGCCCAGCGCGCGCAGCCGCGCAGCGCGCTCGGCGTTGATTCCGCCGACAGCGACCAGCGGCCGCGCACCGCTCGCACCGATCGCTTCCTTGAAGCGTTCCTCGCCGTGGGGCGCTCCGTATGCGGCCTTAGAGGGTGTGGCGTAGATCGGTCCGTATTGGAGATAGTCGAGCGGGGCGTCGGCGAGTGCGCGGATCTCGTCGATCGAGTGCACCGAGCGCCCGAGCATCAGGTCCGGCCCGAGGAGCTTGCGAGCGGCGTCGACGTTCATGCCTGCAGCGGGCAGGTGCACACCATCGGCGCTCGTTGCCAGCGCGACGTCGACTCGGTCGTTCAGAATCAGGCGAGCGCCGTGATCCGAGGTGATCCGCCGGAGCCATTCGGCGAGCCGCTGCAACTCACGTGTCGCCAGCCGACGATGACGGAGCTGTACGAGGATCGATCTCGCTGCGGCGCCGGCACAGGCCCGTTCGACGACCACCGCGGTTCGCTCGGGCGACTGCCGCTCGTCGGTAATGATGCAGAGCGCGGGTGTTTGGAACGGGACGCTCAGTCGATCAGACCGGTGATCGGGGAGGAGGCGGTGGCGTGGAGTTTCATGCCGATGCGGCCCGCGCGGTAGGCGGCTCGACCGGCCTCGACGCCGAGCCTCATCGCGCGCGCCATGAGAAGTGGGTCGTCGGCGCCCGCGATCGCCGTGTTCATGAGGACCGCCGTGCAACCGAGCTCCATCACCTCGGCCGCGTCGGAAGCCGTGCCGACGCCGGCATCGACGATGACGGGCACGGAGCTCTGTTCGAGGATGATGCGGATGCTGTACGGATTGCGGATGCCGAGGCCGGAGCCGATCGGCGCTGCCAGCGGCATCACGGCGGCGCAGCCGATGTCCTCGAGCCGGTTGCAGGCAACGGGATCGTCGGTCACGTACGGCAACACGTCGAATCCGTCCTCTACCAGCACGCCGGCGGCCTCGATCGTTGCTTGCACGTCGGGCATCAGTGTCTTCTCGTTGCCGATGACCTCGAGCTTGAGGAGATTGCCGACGCCGGCCTCGCGCGCCAGTCGCGCCGTCCGGACGGCGTCCTCGGCGGTGTAACAGCCGGCGGTGTTCGGCAGGATCGTGAAGCGCTCGGGGTCGAGGTAGTCGAGGAGGTTCTCGGACTCGCGGTCGGTGATGTTCACCCGACGCACGGCGACGGTCACGATCTGTGCGCCGGACTCCTCCACGGCCGCGCGAGTCTCGGCGAAATCGCGGTACTTGCCGGTGCCGACGATCAGCCTCGAGCTGAACGTGCGGCCGGCGATCTCGTAGGTGTCGGGAGTGGAATCCAACGCCGAGCTCAGCCCCCGCCGACGAACTGCACGATCTCGATCTGGTCGCGCTCCCGGAGGGTGGTCTCCTGCCAGCGCTCGCGACTCAGCACGTCGCGATTGAGCTCGACGGCCACGCGCCGCGATTTCAGCCCGAGCGTTTCGACGAGCCCGGCGACCGTCAGGCCGTTGTCCAGCTCGGTCTCCTCGCCGTTCACGAGGACGTTCACGATCGTGTTCTTCGCGGCCATTCGTCGCTGAATTAGCTCTGTGCCGGCGCCTTTACAACCTGAACCGGCGGTGGTATCCGCCCCTTCTTGAGTCCTAGCCAGCCTCTCGCACGCATCGATCTGGCCGCTCTGGCCCACAACTACTCCGAGGTCCGCCGTCTCGTCGGCCGTTCGGTCTCCATCCTCGCGATGGTCAAGGCCGACGCGTACGGCCACGGCTCTTTCGAGGTGGCCGGCGCGCTCTCGCGCCAGGGGTGCACGACGTTCGGTGTGGCCACGCTCGCCGAGGCGCGCGCGATTCGCCTCGCGCTGCCCGATGCGCGCGTCGTCGTGTTCGGCGGTCTGTGCCCGGACGACGCCCAGGCCGCGGTCGCGTCGGGTGTCGAGATCGTCGTCTCCGATATCGACGTCGTCATGGCCTGCGGTGCGGCCGCCGCAGCGGCCGGCACCGAGCTAGCCGTCCACGTGAAGATCGACACGGGCATGCGGCGGCTCGGTGTGGAACCGCGCGATGCGGTCGATTTCGTCAAGCGCATCCGATCGACTCGTGGTACCCGCCCGGCCGCGCTGTGCTCGCACTTCGCGCTCGCAGAGTCGGTTACGACAGAGGTCACCGATGGGCAGGTCGAGCTGCTCCAGGAGGCCGCGCGGGCCGTGGCCGAACGCGGGCCGGCGCTACCGTGCCACCTCGCCAACAGCGCCGGGATACTGACGCGCCCTGCCAGCCATCTCGACATGGTGCGGCCCGGCCTGATGCTCTACGGGCTCTACCCGGACACCTCGCTCGCTGGCCACGCCTCGCTGCGTCCCGTCATGACGCTCGAGGGCGGCGTCGTGCGTGTGGCCGGGGTTGGCCCCGGCGAGGGTATTGGCTATGGGCATACGTTCCGGACCGAGAGGCCGACCCGCGTTGCGACGCTTCGCTGTGGGTACGCCGATGGATATCCGCGGGCGCTCTCCAATCGCGGGGTGGCGCTTCTCGGCGACCGGCGCGTTCCGGTTCTCGGCCGTGTCTGCATGGACCACGTGATGGTCGACGTGACGGAGCTCGACGATGGTGACGTCGAGGTCGGCACGCGAATGATTCTGTGGGGACCGGGGCTCGATGCGGGCGAGGTCGCGGCGCTGGCCGATACGATCTCTTATGAGCTCGTCGCGCGCGTGGGGCGCCGCGTCGATCGGGTCTACGAGGAGGCTTCATGAGTCAGCCGGCAGCAGCCCGTCAAGGGTCGGAACCCGGGGAGGGAAGCGACGTGGCGACACGAGTGGAACGTGCGCTCATCAGCGTGAGCGACAAGACCGGGATCGTCGAGTTCGCGCGCGGGCTCGTCGAGCAGGGCGTGCAGATCCTGTCCACCGGAGGCACGGCCGGTGCGCTGCGGGAGGCCGGGCTCGACGTGGTCGATGTCAGCGAGCACACGGGTTCGCCGGAGATTCTCGATGGTCGCGTAAAGACGCTGCACCCCAGGGTTCACGGCGGTATCCTCGCGCGCCGCGACGACGCGAGCCACCGCCAGGAGGTCGCCGCGAACGGCATCTCCTATATCGACCTGGTCTGCGTGAACCTCTATCCGTTCGCCGAGGTCACGTCGCGGGGCTGCAGCTTCGAGGAGGCGATCGAAAACATCGACATCGGCGGGCCGTCAATGGTGCGCTCGGCGGCCAAGAACCACGCCGACGTCGCAATCGTCGTCGACCCGGACGACTACGACGCCGTGCTCGCCGAAATCCGAGCCGACGGGGCGGTCTCGGAACGGACGCGGTGGCGGCTGGCGGTCAAGGCTTACCGCGCCACGGCAGCCTACGACGGCATGATCGCCGACTGGCTCGGCAAGCAATCCGATACCGACGACGAGGACGCCAACGAGAAGCGCTTCGGCGACACGATTCATCAGCAGTGGCACAAGGTGCAGGACCTCCGCTACGGCGAGAATCCCCACCAGCATGCCGCCGTCTATCGCGCGGCCATGGTCGAGGGCCCCTCGATCGCCGCGGCGAAGGTGATCCAGGGCAAGGAGCTCTCCTACAACAATATCGTCGACGCCGACGCCGCCCTGCAGCTCGTGATGGAATTCGACGAGACCGTCTGCGTCGCCATCAAGCACACCAACCCTTGCGGTGCGGCGCTGGCCGACAGCCCGCTGGAGGCTTTCGTCAAGGCCCGGAGCTGCGATCCCGTCTCGATCTTCGGGGGGATCGTGGCCTTCAACCGGGCGGTGGACGGTGCGACCGCCGAGCAGATGAAGGACGTTTTCCTCGAGATCGTGCTCGCGCCGGCGTTCACGAGGGAAGCGCTGGAGATCTACCAGTCGACACCGAAGCTGCGCAACGTCCGGCTGCTCGAGGTAGACCCGCGCGTGGCCGGCGGGCGCGAGGCCGCAGACATGAAACGCGTTCTCGGAGGGCTGCTCGTTCAGACCCGTGATCTCGAGGGAAGCGCGGCCGCGGCGTTGAGCGTCGTGTCCCGGCGTAAGCCGGACGCGGCAGAGCTGCGCACGCTCGATTTCGCCTGGCGGGTCTCGAAACATGTGAAGTCGAACGCGATCGTGCTCGCCTCAGGCGATCGCATCGTCGGCGTCGGCGCGGGGCAGATGAGCCGCGTCGACTCCGCGCGCATCGCCGTGGCGAGGGCGCGCGAGCATGGCCTCGAGACGAAGGGGTCGGTGGTGGCATCCGACGCGTTCTTCCCGTTCCGCGACGGGCTGGATGTCTGCGCCGAGGCGGGCGCGGTGGCCGCCATCCAGCCCGGCGGCAGCCTGCGCGACGACGAGATCATCGCTGCGGCTGACGAGCACGGCATGGCGATGGTCATGACGGGGATCCGCCATTTCCGGCACTAGTGAGATGATCGCACCGACGGTCTCATGAAGGTCCTCATCATCGGCACCGGAGGGCGCGAGCACGCCCTGGCCTG
>SPBQ01000208.1 GCA_004525875.1 Myxococcales bacterium | reverse complement strand
TGGCCTTCGTGGCGGTGGCGTTCGTCGTACGCGGCGACGTTCCGTTCGGCGTATCGGCCGATCGCGAGCTATGGGCGGCGCTGGCCCGCGGAGCCTGGCCGCTGGCGATCAACGCGTTTGCGATCACCGTCAGCGTGCGGGCAGGACAGGTGCTTCTGATGTCGATGCGCGGACCCGTCGAGGTCGGTTTGCTCGGCGCCGCCTCGCGTGTGGTCGAGGCGTTCACCGTCCTGCCGGAAGCGCTGATGATCACAGTGTATCCGTTGCTCGCCGGGCTGCACGGCACGAACCCCGCCCGCCTCATCGAAACAGCGGAGAAATCGGTCCGCTATCTCGTAATTGCCACCGGCGTCCCCGTCATCGCGTGCGCCGTGGCGGGTACCGAGATCATGGGGCTGTTGTTCGGCGAGCCTTTTGCCGAGGCCGGCAGTGTTCTGGCCGTGCTCAGCGTCATGGCCCTGTTCAGCGCTACCGGCACCGTCATCCTCAACGTGCTCGTGGCCGTTCATCGCGAGACCGTGCTCTATCGCACTACGCTCGTGTTCGCCGGTGTCACCGTCGTGGCTTGTTTCCCGCTCATCGGTGCGTACGGCTACAGCGGCGCAGCCGTCGCGATGGTGTTCGCGAGCGTCGGCTCGCAGGTCGGACTGGCCGTGCTTCCTTCCACGCGCGAGTATGTCATGCCGTGCCTGGGCGCGGCCGCACGCTCGATCGTCGCGGTGGCCGCGGGCGTTGCTGCAGCCAAGCTGGCCGGTGTCGCGGCCATCACTGAGTTCGGGATCGCAACCGCCGTCTACGTCGTGGGACTGGTCGTTCTGCGCGTTCTCAACAGAGAAGAGGTCCGGTTCGCTCGCTCGATGCTCGATGCGCTCATTGGTCAGCGCAGGGAGGCAGGCGCGTGAGCCAGGCGAACGCGCCCGTTCCCGTCACGGTCGTCGCGTGCCATCTGTGCGGCAGCAGCGACCTGCGTCTCTATCATGACCAGGTATGGCGACGGCTCGTCAAGTGTCGCGACTGCCGCGTCGTCTTCGCCGACCCGCTTCCGACGCCCGCGGAGAAGTACGAGACCGAGCGCCAAGCGTATGTCGGTGCAGCGCTCCCAGAGACAGCGGAGTTCTTTGCCAACTGCGATCGCAACTTCAAGGAAGACGCCGTCATCCGCGTGTTTCGCCGCACCATCGAAGAGATCGGACGCGACCGCACGCCCGGCAGGATGCTGGATGTCGGCCCGGGCACCGGCATCTTCCTGCACCTCGCGCGCGAGGCCGGGTGGGAGCCGCGCGGGATCGACGTCTGCCAAGTCGCTGCCGACAAGGCCCGGGACGAGTTCCAGATCGACATCGACGTCGGCGAGTTCCAGGAATTCCCCTACGAGAAGAACAGCTTCGACTGCATCACCATGCTCGACGTTCTCGAGCACTCGCTGGACCCGCTGCGCTTCCTCGAGCGCGCGCGCGAGCTCCTCGGGCCGGGCGGGATCCTTGTCATCGCCGTTCCCAACCAGCGATGTCTGCTCACCGCGATCCTCGACCGCTACATCTGGCTGGCCGGCCTGGGCGCGCAGTGGTTCCTGGAGCGGCTGTACGTCTCGCCGCACGTGTTCTACTTCAGTCCGCCCGTGATGCGGTTCGCGCTCGAGGAGGCAGGGCTCGATCTGGCGGGGCTCGAAGGCGGAAACGTCCATCTCGGACGGTACCGTCTGCCGCTGTGGATGCGGGTGCCGCTGGAGATCGTGCTGCATGCGGGGAGCTTGCTGGGGATGAGCGCGCGGGTGCTGCTGGTGGCGAGGAAGAGGTGAGGGCGAGACGCGCAACGGCCTAGCCGGCTGCAGCGACGCCTCGACCTGTGTACAGCCAAGCGGTATCCATCAGAGAGAGGACAATTTTCCGGTATGAATCATCAACCCGATTCTAGCGCCGACACTTCGCTGGTTGTCCTCATTCCTGTCTACAACGACTGGGGAGCGCTTGCACTGGTCGTTGATGCGCTGGATCGATGCGGCGCACCCCCCGACTGGAAGTTGCACATACTAATCGTAGACGATGGATCCGACGAGGCTGATTTTCCCGACGACCTTTTCGCGCCTCGGCACTCCATCATTAGCGTCGATGTTCTGGCTTTGCGTCGAAACCTCGGACATCAGCGTGCGATCGCCGTCGGTCTGGCTTGGCTGGAGGCGAACATGCCGTGCGCCGCTGTCGTGGTGATGGACGGAGACGGGGAGGATGCGCCATCCGACGTCCCCCGCCTCATGGCGCGGTTCGAGGAAACTGGGCGAACGAAGATTGTCTTTGCAGCAAGGCAACGTCGATCGGAGGGTGTAACGTTCCAGATATTCTACCAGTTGTACCGCCTCGCCCACAGGATCCTGACCGGGATCCCGGTGCGCGTCGGTAACTTCAGCGTGGTGCCATGGCCGTTGCTCCGGCGGCTTGTCGTCGTCTCCGATCTCTGGAACCACTATGCGGCCGCAGTATTCAAGGCGCGACTGCCGATGACAACGATCCCAACGCAACGCGCACACCGCCTTATGGGCCATCCAACGATGAACTTTACAGCGCTCGTTATGCACGGACTGAGTGCCATGTCCGTCCTGGGAGATCGTATTGGTGTGCGGCTATCGATCGCCGTCGGTGGCCTCTTCGTTATCTCGATGATCGGCGTCGCGGGACTTGTGGGCAGCGGCATGGTAGCGGCCGCCGGGTTTTCGCAAGGGTTATTTGTTGCGGTAACGTTGATAGTGGTTTTTGCCATTCAGCTCGTTCTTGGTGTCACGCTATTCGCCTTCGGGGTATTGGGCCGTCGGGACACGGCCAGCTTTCTGCCGCTTCGCGACTATCATTATTTTGTTGATCGCCGCACAACCCTGTGGACGCACGATGGAGGATAGCCACTACCCGGGCGGCGAGCTGGAGCTATTCGCCCATGCACGCAACTGGAAGCAATACTACGCAGACCGCATCCGGTCGTATCTGAATGGCGATGTTCTAGAGGTCGGTGCTGGAATCGGCGCGACCACCAGCGTGCTATGCTCGGGCCGCGAGCATAGCTGGACGTGTATTGAACCCGATCCCGACCTGGCTCGCCAACTTGCGAGCGCCGTCAGGCAGCTCGCCGGCCCGACTATTCCGACGGTATCCGAGTGTGCAATCACCGACCTTCCGTCAAGTCCGGCTTTCGATTGTATTCTCTATATCGATGTTCTCGAGCACATCGAGGATGATCGTGGTGAACTCAGACAAGCAGCTGAACGATTGCGCCCCGGCGGATACGTAATCGTGCTGTCGCCGGCCCACTCGTTTCTGTTCAGCGAGTTCGACCGCCAGATCGGCCACTTCCGGCGGTACAATACGAAAACACTTCGCGCCGTCGGCCCAGCGTCGACGCGGCTGCGCGACGTATTCTACCTCGACTCCTTCGGAATCATGCTATCGCTCGCCAATAGACTCCTGCTACGCACAGGCAGCCCAAGTCGAAAACAAATAGCTTTCTGGGATCGCTTTGTCGTACCCGGGTCGCGGATTCTCGATCCGATGCTCGGCTACCGTGTTGGGAAAACAATCATCGCCGTGTGGCAGCGGACGCCGTAGCTCCCGGTTCAAATCTTATGACGCGCTCTCTCTGTAAGGGAGGCGCAAGCTTCCCCTAATCGGACACATAGAATGGCTAGATTTTACCGGGCTACCCGCGGAGGGACCATGCGAAAGTCACGCTTCACCGCCCAGCAGATCGTCGCGGTCTTGAAGGAGGCCGAGGCCGGCATCGATGTCGCCGGCCGGCTGTGTAAGCACGGTACCAGTCGGGCGACCTTCTACCAGTGGCGATCGAAGTCCGCCGGCACCACGGCTTCCGAGTTCAAGCGGATGTACGCGGATCTCGCGTGGGAGACACGGCCATCAAGGACGTCCTCCAACGAAAGCCGTAACGCTGTCCGCGAGGCGCCGGACGGTAGACCTCATGGCCAAGGAGCGCTCGCTCCCGGCTCGTCAGGCTTGCCGAGCGGCCGGATTGTCGCGGACGGCGTGGTATCGGCGGCCGGTAGATGCGGCGGTGCGTGATTGCGAAGTGCTCGACGCGTTGCTTGCCGTAATTGAGCGGCATGGACGCCGGGACTTCTCGAACTGTTTCGATCGGTTTCGCTCGAACGGCCCACAAGCGCGTCTATCGCGTGTGCTGCGATCTACGGCTGAATCTTCCGCGTCCCACGGAGCGGCGTGTTCCTCATCGGCTGCGCCAACCGCGCGTTGCGCCGACGGAGCTCAACGGCCTATGGGCGATCGATTTCATGCGTGACACGCTTTACCGCGGCCGGCTGTTTCGACCGCTGAACGTGCAGGGCGAGGCGAGTCGCGAGGGGTTGGCGATCCAGGTGGGCGGGTTGATGCTTGCGGCGCGGCTCGTCCGCGTCCGCGACCAGCTCGTCGAGGTCTACTGCCGACCTGCCGGAACTCGCTGTGACAACGGGCCCGAGGTGATCGCGCAGGTCTTCCTCGACTGGTGCGAGCAGCACGAGGTCGGGCCACGCCACGTTCAGCCGGGTAAGCCGGATCAGAACGTTTTCATCGAACGCTTCAATCGTACGTACCGCGAGGAGGCCGTCAACGCGCGCTTGTTCGAAACGGTCAGGGACGTGCAGGGATTCAGCGATGAGTGGCTGCAGTGCAACAAAGAAAGGCCGCACGACGCGCTCGGCAAGATCCACCGGCGCAGTTTCCGTCGCGGTTACCAACGTCGGAAACGTCTAGTTACGAAATGTGTCCGTGAGAGGGAAGCTCACGGTGTCGGGTAACAGAACAGCACAGATGATCCTGGCTCGAGTCAGCGTCATATGCGTCGTCGGATTCCTTATGGCTGCGGCTGCCGTTGTCGCGTTGCGTCCGCTGTCAACGGAACCTTCGGCGGTGCTCTATGGCACCCGCACGTTTCGCGGGGACTACTTTAATCAGCCGGACGTGACTCTCAATGCCTGGATCCTCGCTTGGACGACACGTGCATTACAAGAGGGGAACGTAGAGGGGTTCTATCGGGCCAATGCTTTGTACCCGGAGGTCAACGCACTCGCCTATTCCGAACACCTG
>SPBQ01000214.1 GCA_004525875.1 Myxococcales bacterium | reverse complement strand
GTCGAGATAGGAGCGGACGCGTCGTTCGGTCGGCACGGTCTCGTCATCGAGGTCGGCCAGCGGCTCGATCGCACCGAGGGTGGCGGGATCCGGAACCGGTTCGAAGAATCCGACAGCGGCGAGCCACTGCAGCTGGTCCTGGCCGGAGCCGAGCGTCGCGTCGATCGATGCTGCGCCCTGCCAGCTGACGTGTCTTCACGCCGAGCACGTCGCCGCCCTCGGCCGTATGACAGCGCAGGCAGTCGGTGGGGCTCGGGTACCGGTACTGTTGCTCGCGCACGGACCCGTCGACGCGTCGGACCTCGATGTTCTCGGTGAGCGCGGCGACCAGCAGGTCGGCGTCGGTCTGGTCATCGCGCCAGCGGTAGCTGATGCCGTAGTAGCTGCCATCGGCCTGAGCCACCAGTACGCGTGTCTCGAGACGGCGCCGGATCGCCGGGTCGGACTCGTCGACCGGCAGCTCGAAATGCTTCACGAACACCGACCCCGGCGGAAAGTGCCGCTGATCGTTGGCCGAGAACGCAATCGTCTCGCTGTCGGGCACGGAGAACCATCGCGACTTGACGGTGCCGTCCGACCACAGCGGTGAGTTGACGCTGTAGGGAATCAGCGCGGGCACCGTCGTCAGCGAGGACAGGTCGGTGAAAAGCCCGGTCGCAGACAGCGTGAGCGGAAGGTCACCCGGCTCCTTGTCGCAGATCATCAGCCTATGGATCACCGACTCCTCGCCGAGCGTCATGATGTAGAGCTCGTCGTTCTCGTCGACTCCGAACGAGGTGATTCCGTCGCTACGTCCGCCAAACGAGGACGTGTAGAGCTCCTCGACGGCCACGAACTCGGCGCCTGTGTCGGTGCGTTCGTAGCGAAGCGCCCGGATCCTCCCGTTGCCGTGGTCCGCGAACACGTACTTCCCGTAGAGCTCGAAATGCTCCTCGCCGCGGTAGACGTGGCCACCGATCAACGTTGTGCCCGTCGAACGCCCGTAGTCGTACAGCGGCCCGGTCCACTCGCCGATCAGCGGTACGGGCGGAGCCTCGTCGTCGCGGAACGGGACGGTGCCCTCGAGGATGTTCCACTGGTAGTTGGCGCCCCGGGCGAGCAGGTCTATCTCCTCGCGCTGGGATTGGCCGACGTCGCTGATCCAGGTGAGACCGTCGACAGCGTCGTGAGTCATGCGGTGCGGGCTTCGAAGGCCGATCGCGTAGAACTCCTCCAAGTTGCCGGGTCCGCCGACGAACGGGTTGTCGTTCGGGATGAAGTACCTGCGCGTCCGGCCCGATTGCGGCTGGCGCCCGATCGGATGGCTGACGTCACCGCCGCGCCGGTCGACGTCGATGCGCAGAACGCCGCCGAACAGGTCGCGATCGATGCGTTGACAGTTGCCGTACTGACAGCGTCCGCCGCCTTCGTCGCCGAGTGTGACGTAGAGGAACCCGTCGACGGGGTGAAAGAACATCGCCCCGCCCATGTGCCAGAGATTCTGGTCCTCCTGCTCGATCAGCACCAGCTCGTCGGCCGGATCGGCCACGCGCGCGCCGTCCGGGATATGAAAGCGCGAGAGGCGAAAGCGGGTCGGCGTTCCGGGGCCTGGTCGCTCGTCGACGATCGGCGCGTCACTGTAAGCGTAGACGACGTAGAAGTAGCCACGATTCGGCGAGCCGGGCACGCCGAAGTCGGGGTGGAACGCGAGCGAGAGCATGCCGCTGTCGCTGTTGCCCTGCGTTTGATGGCGAAGATCGAGAACCACCGTAGTGTCGGCGGCGTTGCGGTCGTTGAGGAAGGAGAAGACACGGCCCTCGCGCTCCGCGACATAGAGGCGTTCCCCGCGTGGATCGGGTGTCATCGCGGTCGGGTCGTCGAACGTGAGGCCCGGGAAGGCGGGGACGGTGATCCAGTGGTCCGGTGTCGTCACGGGCGAAGAGCTCGGAAGGCCGAGATAGGGCGCGGCGGCGGGCCGGGCGCTCGCGAGCCTGGCGGCGAACGAGGTCGTGGCGAGGGCGCCGAACGATGACAGCAACGCGCCCGCGACGAGCGGGGCGAGACTACGCCGGCGGGCTGACGGTCTACGGCGCAACACTAGATCGCGGCGGCGACCAGGCAGCCGGGGAGTACGGTCACGTCGATATCAAATGCAGCCCCATGCGTCGCTGCAAACGCGCGGGAAGTTGGAGCAGCCGAGGCTTTGTCTTATTAGGGACTTGCGCCGCCGTGCTCGGGAACGACCCGGACGAGGGCAGCAAGGGAAGCGTGCGATCTCGTCACGATCGGCGTCCGCCCGCGGAGAGAAGATGCAGTGTTTGACTGAAGCCGAGATCGCCCAGCGCCTGCAGCCGCTGCCGGACTGGGAGAGCCGCGGTGATCGCATCGTCCGGACGTTTCGCTTTGCCGATTTCGCGCGCGCGTTCAGCTGGATGACGAGCGTTGCGATCGTTGCCGAGCGGATGAATCATCATCCCGAGTGGAGAAACGTCTACGGCACCGTCGACGTGGAGCTCACCACGCACGACGCGGGCGGCATTACCGAGAATGACGTGCGTCTGGCCGCCGAGATGGATCGCCTCGCCGGGATGGACTGATCGTGGGCGCCCGCGCTCGGTTCGCTTCGAATGCCGGTCTACCTGGCCTGCCGCGTGCCGCTGTGGCAGCATTCACGGCTCGAACGCCGATCCGGCTCCGCGCGGCGGCGGCGACGCGGCAGGTCGACGAGTAGCGGAATGAGAAAGAGATCGAACCATGGCTGAACCGCGAGCGACGCCCCTCCAGATTCCGGTCGTTCCCCTCGTGGGGGCGACCGAAGCGATCCACATCGGTGAGGACGATCTGCCGTTCGTCGATCTCGGCGACGGAACTCACATCCAGGTATTGCAGATCGACCTCGCCCAGGGACTGTGGATCCTGAAGACCCGATTCGATCCCGGCGTCACGATCCAGAAGCACTACCACACCGGCCCGGTGTTCGCCGTGACGTTCTCGGGAAGCTGGCACTACAAGGAGTACCCGGACTACGTGAACACGGCCGGTTCCTACCTGTTCGAGCCCGCAGGCTCCGTCCACACGCTCACGGTGCCGGCCGACCAGGACGCACAGACGGAGGTCTGGTTCGCGATCTACGGTGCGAACGTCAACATCGACGAGCAAGGCAACGTCACGTCGATGGTGACGGCGGCTTTCATCCTCGACGTTTACCGTCAACTCTGTGCCGCGGCCGGGCATCCTGATCCGAAGGTCATCGTCATGGGCGAGGAGGCGGTCTCATCGTCATGAGGTCGGTTCTCGTTCGCGACGGGGAGATCGTCGTAGAGGAGCGCCCGCGGCCCGAGCCGGGACCGGGCGAGGTGCTCGTGAAGAGCCGTGCCTGCGGGATCTGCGGATCGGACCTACACATCGCCCACCACGGCGAGGATCTCGAGCGACTGGCCGAACGCGCCGGACAGACGCTCGCGCGCGACGGATCGTTCGCGATCTCGCTCGGCCACGAGTTCGTCGCCGAGATCGTCGAGTTCGGCCCCGACACCCGGCAAACGCTGCCCGTCGGACAGCGGATCTGCTCGCTGCCGTTCCTGATCGGATCGGACGGCCAGAAAGGCATCGGCGTCGAGCCCGACGTTGCCGGCGCCTACTCGGAGTACTTCTTGTGCAGCGAGCCACTGCTGATCCCGATCGCCGATCACGTGCCCGACGAGGCCGCCGCCCTGGTCGAGCCGCTGGCCGTCGGCATCCACGCGGTCGCGCGCGCCGGGCGCGGGCCGGACCAGGCTGCACTCGTCGTCGGTTGCGGTCCGATCTGCCTAGCGACGATCGCGGCGCTTCGGCTCCAGGGCGTGGACACTATCGTCGCCTGCGATCCAGTGCCGATGCGGCGCGAACTCGGCCTGAAAACGGGGGCTACGGAGGCGGTCGATTCCGCCGACGGTCGCGACTTGTCTCGTGTGACGGAGCTTGCGCGCGAGCGGCCGGTCGTCGTGTACGAGTGCGTCGGGCGCCCGTTCATCGTGTCGCAGCTGATCGAACGTGCGCCGGCGAAGACCACGATCGTGTTCGTGGGAATCTGCACGGAGGAGGTTTCCATCCTCCCTTTCATCGCGATGCAGAAAGAGCTCGATCTGCGGTTCGCGTTCTACTATGCGCCTGAGGATTTCGATGCGGCCGTGGCGGCGATCGCCGACGGCGTGCTGGACTGGAAGCTGTGGGTGACCGGCAAGGTCGGGATCGCCGGCGTCGCCGAGGCGTTCGATGTGCTGTCGGCGCCCAACGATCATGTGAAGGTCCTGGTCGAGCCCTGGCGCGACGGTGGCCTCCGCTAGCGCGCAATCGCGCGCTGGCCGAACGGAGATCGTAGAGATGGCAGGACTTCGTGCCCCCGCCCTGGTGACCGGCGCGGCGGGTTTCATCGGCCGACGGCTCGTCGCCGCGTTGCGCGCCGACGGCGTCGCAGTCGTGGCCCTGGCATTGCCGGACGAGGCGGTCCCCGCGGGTTGGGGCGATCGCGTCCGCATCGTCCGCGGCGACATCCGCGAACGCGTCGACGTCGAGCGCGCCTTCGACGGCATCGGTACCGTGTTTCATCTGGCCGCGCTGGTGGGCACGGGAGGAACCTATGACGTGCACTGGGCGGTCACGGTCGAGGGCAGTCGCAACATCTACGAAGCTGCCGCTGCGGCCGGCGCGCGTGTCGTCGTCACGACGTCGATTTGTGCCTACGGCGATCGCATCGCCAGGGCCGTCTGCGCCGAGGATTCCGAGCGCGGCGCCTTCCAGGGTCCGTACGGCCGCGCCAAGCAGGGGCAGGAAGACGTCGCCTTCGAGGTGCGGGAGGCGACGGGCCTCGAGGTCACGATCGTGCGGCCCTCGAACGTGTACGGTGCCGGGAGCGGCCCCTGGGTCGAGGGGATGACCGCTCTGATCCGGGCCGACATGCTCGCGGTGCTGGGCGAGGGCGCCGGCAATGCAGGCCTCGTCCACGTCGACAACCTCGTCGACGCGCTCGTGCTGCTGGCCGCCAGCGACGCCGCCGTCGGT
>SPBQ01000538.1 GCA_004525875.1 Myxococcales bacterium | reverse complement strand
GGAGATTGCCACCGGCGAGCAGATCCGTTGCCAGGTCGCCTTCGCCCGCATGAAGCCGGGACCCGACGAGGTGGTTTTCAGGATTGCTTCGGTGGAGCCCCTTCCCGGTCACTCTCCGCCTCTTTTTCTTCCCGGGGGGTGACGTCGATCTCGTCGGGGGCTTTGACGGACTTGCGGAAGTTTCGGATGCCGCGACCCAACCCCTCGCCGATCTCCGGCAGCTTGCCTGCCCCGAACATGATCAGGATGATCACGAGAATGATGATGAGCTCGGGGATTCCTAAGCCGAACATGCCATGGCCCTGTCGACCTCAATGATAGAGTAAAGCCGCATCAGCGGCCAGCAGCATCGTCCACGGCTGCACCCGCCTTCTGCGTCCACACGAGAATCGGATGGCGAGCCGCTCGCGTCTCGTCGAGGCGAGCCAGCGGCGTTGCCGTCGGGGCATCCTTCACCCGGTCGGGGTCGGACTCCGTGTCGCTCGCAATCTCCAGCATGGCGTCGACGAAGGCATCGAGCGTCTCGAGGCTCTCGCTCTCGGTCGGCTCGATCATGAGTGCCCCGCTGACCACGAGCGGGAAGTAGATGGTCGGCGCGTGGAACCCATAGTCAAGCAACCGCTTGGCGATGTCGAGCGTCTTGACCCCGAAGGCCTGCTGGCGCTTGTCGGTGAAGACGACCTCGTGCATCGAGCGCCGGTCGTACGGCAGGTGATACGCCCCCTCGAGCCGAGCCCGCAGGTAGTTCGCCGCCAGCACTGCCGTCTCGGTGACCTCCGTCAGCCCGTCGCCGCCGCACGCCAGCATGTATGCGTAGGCGCGCACCAGGATGCCGAAATTACCGTGAAAGGATCGCACGCGACCGACGCTTTTCGGGCAGTTCGTGTCCCAGCGAAACCCCTCGCCGCCCTCGCCCTGCTGCCCGGTCTCAACGATCCGAGGCGCCGGCAGGTAGGGTTCGAGCGCCGCCGTGACGGCCACCGGCCCGGCGCCCGGGCCACCGCCGCCATGCGGCGTCGAGAACGTCTTGTGCAGATTGAACTGCAGGACGTCGGCGCCCATGTGGCCGGGCTTGGCCTTGCCCATCAGCGCGTTCATGTTCGCGCCGTCCATGTAGACGAGACCGCCGATCTCATGCACCGAGCGCGCAATCTCCTGGATCTCCACCTCGAAAAGCCCGAGAGTGTTCGGATTGGTCACCATCAAGGCGGCAACCTGTTCGTCGAGCAGATCGCGCACGGAGTCAGCGCACATCACGCCACGCTCGTCGCAAGGAACCACCACGGCCTGGTAGCCGCTCAGCGCGGCGCTGGCCGGATTGGTGCCGTGTGCGCTCGACGGGATGAGGATCTTCGACCGCGCATCGCCCCGAGCGAGATGCCAGGCGCGAATCATCTTGATCCCGGTGAGCTCTCCCTGGGCGCCGGCAGCCGGCTGCAACGATACGGCGGCCAAGCCGCTGATCTCAGCGAGCCAGCGCTCGAGCTCGAACATCAGCTCCAGTGCACCCTGCACGGTGTCTTCCGGTGCGAAGGGATGGAGCGCCGCGAAGCCGGGCAACGCGGCCGCACGCTCGTTGGCCGCCGGGTTGTACTTCATCGTGCAAGAGCCGAGCGGATAGAAGTTGGTGGCGGCGGAATAGTTGAGCCTCGACAGACGCGTGTAGTGCCGCACAACGTCGAGCTCACCGACCTCGGGAAAGCCCTCCAGATCCTCCCGCAGCAGCGCGGGCGCGATGCCCGGATCGCCGGAGCTCGGCACGACGTCGATCCCGCGCCGCCCGGGGCTGCCCTTTTCGAAGATCGGTGGTTCCATTGCCGGCATGGCCCGTCCTCAGGCGGCGCGACGGTTGGCAAGACAGCGCACGAGCGCCTCGATGTCCGCGGGCGTGTTGCACTCGGTCGCGGTCACGAGCAGACAGCCCCGCGCCAGCGGCTCGTCGGGCATGAGATCGGCCAGGCGTACGCCGGGAACCACACCGTGGGCGACCGCGTCCCGGTACCAGCCCTCGGCAGCGGGCTCCGCCACCACGAACTCGTTGAAGAACGGGCCGGCGAACGTACGCGTCCGTCCGGCGCTCTCGAGCTTGACGGCTGCCGCATGCGCGATCTCGGCGTTGCGAACAGCCAGGTCGCGCAGGCCGCGGCGTCCCGCCAGCGACAGGAACACGGTCGCGGCGAGCGCGGCGAGCCCTTGATTCGTG
>SPBQ01000134.1 GCA_004525875.1 Myxococcales bacterium | reverse complement strand
CCGGCAGATCACCAGTAGCTTGGCCGGGCCGTCGCGACCGGCTCGTCGAGGTGCTCGCCGATCGCGACGGCGTCGAGCGCCCGCAGCTCGACCCGCCGCTGGGGAAACCCGGAGACGACTGCGCGCGTGTTGCGGAACATCACGCGACCGGGCCCGTGACGGTCGATGAGATCGTCGAGCAACCGGCGGCGCCCGTCCGGCGCAGCCGCGCGGTCGCGAACCTCCGCCTCATCGAGCTCGAGGACAGCAGCCAGAGCGCGCGCCTGGTCCGCGTCCAGATCGGGCGGCTGGCGGCCCGCGACGGCGTCACCCTCGAGCAGACACTCGGCAATCCTTGCGGTCTCCCTGTAATGCTCGGCCTCGCGCTGCCACGTGAGGAGATCCGAGTAGCGATCGGGGTCGAGGAGCCGCAAGCGTGCGAAGTGGCTCTCCTCACCGAGCTGCTCGGGCGTGGCCGTGAGCAGCAGCAGGCCGGAGGATCCTCGCGCGACGGCCTCGACCGCACGGTACTCGGGGCTCGCGCCCGCGGAGCTCCAGCGCAGATGGTGCGCCTCGTCGACGATCACCAGCTCCCAGCCGGCGTCCGCCGCCTGTCGAGCTCGCTCCTCGCTGGCGGCCAGCAGGCCGATTCCCGCCAGCACCAGCTGCTCGCTCTCGAACGGGTTCTCTCCATCATCGCTCTCGTCATCGTCGATGCCGGCGCCGGCGTCATCCATGTCCGCTCCGAGCGCGTCGTCTTCGGAGCTCGAGCCGACGATGGCCGCACAACGCTCCTCGTCGAAGACGGCGAAGGAGAGATTGAAGCGGCGGCGCAACTCGACGAGCCACTGATGGACGAGCGAGTCGGGTACCAGGATCAGCACACGCGCCGCGCGGCCCGAGAGCAACAGCCGGTTGACGGTCAAGCAAGCCTCGATCGTCTTGCCCAGCCCGGTCTCGTCGGCCAGCAGAACGCGTGGAGCGTGACGCGCGGTGGCCTCCGCCGCGATGTAGAACTGATGCGGCAGCAACTCGAGCCGTGGGCCGAGAAAGCCGCGCACCGGCGAGCGACGGGCGGCGTGAAGATGACCGATGGTTTCGAGCCGCAGATCGAAGAGCGAGGACGGATCGGCCTTCCCGCTTAGCAGGCGTTCGCGGGGCCCACCGAGCGCCATGCGCGCGGAGATCCGGTCCTCCCTGAGCGGGCGGCCGGCCGAGCGGTAGAGGAGCAGGCCGTCAACCTCGTCGACCGCGTCGACCTCGAGACGCACACCGTCGTCGGCGAGGACAGTATCGCCGACGGCGAAGCGAACGCGGCGCAGCGGAGCCGACTTCAACGCATAGCGCCGGGTGACGTCGGCCGCGCTGAACTCGAGCGCGACGCTGCGGTCGTCGACGTCGACGACCACACCGAGGCCGAGCTCGGGCTCGGCCTCGCTCATCCAGCGCTGTCCACGGATGATCGGCGTCATGCAGCCATGTGCCCGATCAGTCCCTCGCACTGCTCCAGGGTCATGTAGCGCGGCACGGGATAGTTCATGTACGCCTCGTCAAGCGCCTGGCGGGCGATGGCGTTGATGTCGCCGCGCTCGAGCGCTGCCAGCGCATAGGGGATCTCGACCTTGCGCATCAGCGCGCGGACGGCGTCGATGAACCGGTCGGCCTTGTCGGCCTCGGTGCCCGCTCCCTCGCCGACGCCCACGGCATCGGCAAGCTCGGCCAGCCGGGCCCGCGCCGGCTGCTTCGAGAACTCGAGCACGTGCGGCAAGACGATCGCGTTGGCCATCCCGTGAGGCGTTCTGTAGTAGGCGCCGAACGTGTGGGCAATCGCATGCACGTAGCCGACGCCCGTGCGCGTGAACGCGAGGCCCGCATAGTAGGAGGCCAGCGCCATCGCGCGACGGGCTTCCATGTCGGAACCGTCGGCATAGGCCGTCGGCAGATTCCCGAAGACGAGCCTCGCGGCCGTGATGGCGTAGCTCCGAGTCTGCTCGTTGGCCGTTCGTGACAGGTAGGACTCGAGCGCGTGGGTGAGCGCGTCCATGCCGGTGGCGGCCGTGATCCGGGGTGGGAGGCCCGTCATGAGCGATGGATCGAGCGCGGCCATCAGCGGCATCAGCTTCGGATCGACGAAGAACTTCTTCTGGTGGCTCACCGAATCCGAGACCACCGCTGCGATCGTCACCTCCGAGCCGGTGCCCGCCGTGGTCGGGATGGCGAACAGCGGAACGGGCGTCTTGCGGATCTTCAGCCAGCCCTCCAGCTTCGACGCGGGCTTGTCGTTGGTGGCAAGCGCCGCGATGATCTTGGCCGCGTCCATCGGCGAGCCGCCGCCGACCGCGACAATGCCGTCGCAGCCCTCGCTGCGCAGCATGGCCAGGCCGGCCTCGACCTGGGGGAACGTGGGGTCGGGCTCGACACCATCGTAGACCGTCCATGCAGCGCCGGCCGCGTCGAGATGGTCCGTGATGCGGCCGACGATGCCGAGCTGCACCAGCCCAGCGTCGGTCACGATCAAGAGCTTCTTCCGTCCGCTCTGGGCGATCGAGAAGCACAGATCGCGCGAGGAATCCGGCCCTATGAAAGTCACCGGAACCCGGTCGGGCATGAGCCTGGAGAGAACCTTCGAAATGGTGATCACGATCTCATGAAGGATGCGCTTGAGCTCGCCCATGATCGTTTGAACCTCCGTTGCCTCAAGCCTCGAATGCCGCGTCGATGCGGTCGAAGCGCTTGCGAATAAACGCCCGCGTCTCTTCGTGCGGGAACAGGTAGAGCCGGTTCTGCCGGATCCCGTCGACGACGAGCCGAGCGACGTCCTCTACCGGAATGACGCGCCCGGCCATCTGCTCCTCGTCGATCTCGGGGTACTGCTGCGCCTGCGGACCGCCGTACTCGGGGCCCCGGTTGCGACCCGACGCGTCGATGTTGGTGCGGACCCGCATCGGACACAACACCGACGTACCGATGGCGTGGCCGCGCAGCTCCCGTTGCAGCACTTCCATGAGCGCTACCACCCCGTACTTCGCCACGCAGTAGGCGCCAAGACCGACGTTCGGAACCATGCCCGCGAACGAGGATGTCGACACGATGTGCCCGCCCTCGCCCTGCTCGATCATTCTTTGCGTGAACACCTCCACGCCGTGGATCACGCCCCAGAGGTCGACGTCGATCACCCACCGCCAATCCTCGTGCTTCATCTCCACGATGGGCCCCGCAGCGGCCACGCCCGCGTTGTTGAAGACGACGTGGACCTTCCCGAAGCGCTCGAACGATGCGTCGGCGAGACGCTGTACCGAGCCGAGGTCGGCCACGTCGACGACGACACCCTCGGCCTCCACGCCGATCTCACCGATCTTCGCCACCGCCGCCGCCAGCGACACGGCCTCGATGTCGGCCAGCACGATCCGACAGCCTTCACGCGCCAGCGCCGCCGCCGTCGCCAGACCGATGCCGCTGGCCCCACCGGTGATCACGGCTACTTTTCCGGACAGCTCTTCCATGCTGAGCGTTGTTGCACCTTGTCTCAGTTATCGCACCGGGATTAGGATCGACGCCGATATTTGAGGGATCGTCAACGCCCGCTGGGCGGCGTCACGGGGGCTCGCCATGCCGTTCGAAGACTTCATCGTCTGTGACGCCGACATGCACGTGTTCGAGCCCGCCGACCTGTGGCAGCGCTACATCGCCGAGGAGTACAAGCACGCAGCCCCCGTCGGCATGACCGACTTGAAACGCGACATCCGCGTGCGCGTGAAATCGCAGATCCTGCTGCGCGCCGGCCCCGTCAGTCCCTTGAAGGAGCGAGGCGGCACGGGGATCGGCTGGCGACCGGACCAGGACGAGGCCTACGCTGCCGCCGAGGCAAAGGGCTGGAGCGCGGAGGCCCAGCTCGAAGCGATGGATCGCGAGGGCGTCGATCTCACCGTGCTGTTCCCGACACGCGGACTGTTCTGCCTCGGCCTCGACTCGAGCGAACAGATCGGTGCCGACGGCCTCGAGCCGCCCTTCGCCGCCGCGATCGCCCGCGCCTACAACGACTGGCTCCACGACTTCTGTCAGGCCGCGCCGGAGCGCGTCTACGGCGCAGCCATGGTGGCGCCGCACGACATCCGGGCAGCCGTCGACGAGACGCGCCGCTGCGTGCAGGAGTACGGCTTCAAGGCGATCTATCTCGCACCCGGCACGGTGAACCGACGCCCCTGGCACGACCCCGCCTACAACCCGCTGTGGGCCGAGTGCGAGCGGCTCGGCATCCCTGTTTCCTTCCACGGCGGCGGTCGCACGTTACTCACGCCCGACTTCGGGCTCGAGATCTTCGCCGATCGCCTCATGATGTGGCACACGTTCAACCAGCCGCTCGGCGTCATGGCCGCGGCAGTGAGCATGATCGCCGGCGGCGTGCTCGAGCGCTTCCCCGGCCTTCGCGTCGCGCTGCTCGAGGGCAACTGCTCGTGGGCTCCCTGGCTCATGCACCGGCTCGACGAGCACCACGAGTGGGTGGGGTGGTACGAGGCGAAGGAGCTCACCAGGAAGCCGTCCGACTACTTCCGCGAACAGTGCTTCGTATCGGTAGAGGTCGACGAGGAGACCGTCGTGCACTACGTGGACTGGTTCGGCGACGACAATCTCGTGTTCTCGACTGATTTCCCCCACGGAGATTCGCAGTACCCGCATGCGGTGGAGACCTTCCACAAGCTGCCGCTGTCCGAGGAGACGCAGCGCAAGGTCGCGGGCGACAACTGGAGCCGGCTGTACGACATTCCCCTGCATCGGCCGGCGAGCCGACCGACGAAGGGCGAGTGAACCGACTAGCGGGGCACGCGCTCCGCTCGCGTTGCCTCGCCGCTTCCCTCGAGCAATCGGCGTAGCGCCGGGTCCGAAGCCTTGGCGGCTCTCAGCCTCTCGGTCCCGCGCACGACGCTCTGGTGTCGGTGGGCCGCGATCCCGTCGCGGTAGGAGGGCCGTGCCTGCAGCCGCTGCCAGTAGGCAGTGACCCCGGGACGTCGATCGTCTCCGAGAAACAAGTGCGCGGCGTCCTGCTCGAGCAGGCGTTCGAGGATCACCATCCAGCTCACGTCTGCCAGAGTCAGCTGCTCGCCGAGGATCCACGGCCCGCCGCTCTTCGCGAGCTGCTCCTCGAGCGCGTCGAGATGGGAATGCATGTGTCGTCGCGAGGTCCGCACCACGCCGAGGACCGGGGAGAGCAGACCGATGCGACGGATACCAGTCGTCTTCAACGCAAGGAAGAGCACCGGCCGGATCTTCAGACGGTGAAAGGCAAGGCCCTCGAGGATTCGCCACGTCGGAATGTCGGTGATCATGGCGGCGAACAGCGGGAGGGTAAGGCCCGCCGAGCACGCCGCCGCGCTCACGCGTGTCGTCTCGATCGGGTCGTCACCGATGATCGACGCGCAATCGACCCATCGCTGCATCTCGTCGTGAAGCGCGGGATCCTCCGGCAGCAGGGCGGGCGCGCCGGCCGGCGCATGTTCGGCGGCGTAATGGATCTGGTCGTGCGATTGATAGACCGGATGGCCGTCGTGAACGAGGACGGGCACGACGCCCTCCGGATTGACCGCGAGGAACTCGCGCCCGAGTGTCTCGTAGGAGCCCGTCTCGATGAGATCGACGTGGCGGCCGACGTAGGCGATGTCGAGCTCGGCCAGGCACACGCGAACCTTCTTGGAGCAGAGCGAGAACGCGTTGTGATAGAGCTCGAACTCTTGCTCGTGGGGCAGTGTGATGTCCGCACGCAAGCCGCCCGTCATCGCCTGCGTGCGTCGGTGGCCGCGCTCCCACGCGTACCCGCCGACCAGCGCCGCAAGCACCACGATCGCGCCCGCAACGAAGAACGTCCCGACCATGCCCGCTGCCCTGAGGGCTCAGTCGCCGAAGCGGCGCCGTCGCTCGGCGTAGTACTCGTCGATCGGCTTGAACTCCGGCTCGCCGCCGAACTGTTCCTCGGTGGCGCGCCGTAGCTCCTCCTCGCTCATCGAAAAGTCCCAAGTGCGCACCTGCGGCTGGCGGACGTGGAATGGCGAGTCGCAGAAGATCTCCACCGAGTTGTCCTCGGGATCCTTGAAGTAGACCGACCAGGCGTTGCCATGACTGACGGCGCTGATGCCGCTGGCGCGGCCGTCGCCCTGGAGCTTCTCGGCCATCGCCCTCACGTCGGCCAGCGAGTCGACCTTGAAGGCCATGTGATCGAGCGTCGTCGAGGGCCCCTCCCCCCTTACCGGCGCGAACGCGAGCTGATGATGGTCGCTGCCGACCTGGGAGATGAAGGCGAGCTCGAGGCCGGGGTTGTCAGGGTCGAGCGGGCCGCGGTCGCTCACCTGGAATCCGAGGACGTCGCGGTAGAAATCGATCATCGCGTCGAGGTTGCGGACATAGATGACGGCGTGGGACCAGCGCAGCTTCATGGGCTTGCCTCCTTCGTAATATTCTTGCACTTAGCGCAGACTTGCACTTCGTGCCAGAACTATGGTAAACACGGCCCGGTCT
>SPBQ01000097.1 GCA_004525875.1 Myxococcales bacterium | reverse complement strand
CGCTCAGGCCGCCGAGTCGGAGGCTCCGGCTGTTGCGGCGCCGCAAGCGACCGGGGAGCACTCCCGCTCCAGCGTGATCGCCAGACTCCGTGCCGACGGCCGGACCGCGACGTCGGTCGCCGCGTCGGCAGGCGGCAGCGCCGTCGCCGCAACCGCGCTCGCGGAGCGGCGCGACGTTTCCGAAGCTCCGGAGGTCGCGGAGAACCTGCCGGTCGAGGTGACGCCCGCGCCCGAGCGGGCCCCGCAGCCCAAGGCCCCGGCCGCCGATGAGGGGCGGCTTGCAGCCGAGATGCTTGCGAGCGTGGGCGAGGACGTCGGCGGCTCGAACGACGATCTGTTCGTCCAGCTTCGCAAGCGCCTGGCCGATGCCGACCGACAGGCGCGCATGTACGCCGAGGCGCAGTCGCAGATCGAGGCGCTGCGGGTAGAGCTCAGTCGCATGCGCGCGCACGCGGAGGCGGAGATCGCCGCCGCCGCGAGGGAGCGGGACGAAGCAACCGAGGCGTTCGCCGAGCTCAAGCGACGGATCCGGAGCACGATCTCCGACGACTGATCGGGTGAGCCAGGCGTTGCCGCGCGTCGTACTGGTCGGGCCGCGCGGTGGGGCGAACGTGGGTGCGGTTTGCCGCGCCATCATGAACATGGGCGGCGGCGACCTCTACGTCGTCGACGGTAACTACGACACCGAACAGGCGGCGATCATGGCGGTCCACGCACGGCCGGTTCATGACGCCCGCCGCGACGTCACCACCCTGCGCGAGGCGATCCGTGGCTGCTCCGTCGTCGTCGGCACCACGGCGCGCAAGGGGCCCTACCGCGAGCGCAGTCGCGACGTCCGCGCGGCCGCGGCGGGCCTGGTGCGCGCCGAGAACCAGGGGGCGACGCCGGTGGCCATCGTGTTCGGGCCAGAGGACACCGGCCTTACCAATGAGGACATCGCCGTTTGCCACGATCTCGTATTCATCCCCACGACCGACGCCTATCAGTCGCTGAATCTCGCGCAGGCGGTGATGGTCGTCCTCTACGAGATCCACCGGGCGCGGCTCGATGTGCCCGGCGAGGAGTCGAGCGCGGACCCGGATGAGTCCTCGTTGCGGCTGCTGGCCGACGCCGGCGCTGTCGAGGAGATGTTCGGCGGGCTGGAGAGGGCGCTGGTCGACGTAGGCTTCCTTCCGAGCGAGAACCCGAAACACATCATGGTCACGTTGCGCGCTCTTTTCGGTCGGGCAGCACTCGACGACCGCGAGCTGAGAATCCTGCGCGGCATTATCCGACAGATCCGGTGGTACGTGGACGGCGGACGTGAGGTTGCGCTGGCCAAGAGCGCACGCGGCGAGAACCTCAAGTGAGCTGGATCACCCGATTCCTTTCCCGTCGGCCTCGAACGGCGCTCGTGGTGATGCTCGCGACCGGCGCCGTCATGGCGTCCGGAATCTTCAGGCTGTCCTTCGACAGCTCGCTCAAGACGCTCACACCGCGCGATGATCCTGCACTCATCCTGCATAAGGTCGTCCAGGAAACGTTCGGCGATCAGGAGATCGGTGTCGTCGCGATCCTGGTCGACGACGCCTACACCCCCGAGGTCCTTCAGAGCCTGCGTCGGCTGACCGATCGCATCGGTGCGCTCGCGGGCATCGACCGGGCCATGAGCCTCACGACCGTGAAGGATCCGGTCCGCGATGTCCTCAACCCCCCGCCGCTCATACCGAAGGGGCCGATCACAGCCGAAACGGCCCGCACGGTTCGCGAGCGGGTGAGCGTCAATCCGATCTACTCGCCTCATCTCGTGGCCACTGACGGCCGCGCGGTCGCGATCAACGTGTTCTTCGCCAAGGGGCGAAGCGACGAGGACGAGCCGGCGATCGACGCGGCGATTCTCGAGGCCATCGACAGCTACGACGGTCCCGGTGAGGTCTACTACGCGGGAATGAGTCACATCCGCGTTCGCTCCACGGAGATGATGCGGGAGGACCTCGCGCGCTTCCTGCCGCTCAGCCTCCTGTGCATGATGGGGGTGCTCTGGCTCGCGTTTCGCTCGTTCCGCGCGACCCTTCTGCCACTGTTTTCGATCGCCTTCGGTGTTTCGATCCTGCTCGGGCTCATGGGCTGGTTCAATGCGCCGATCACTCTCACGACGCTCGTGCTGCCCTCGCTCCTGCTGGTGATCGGGGGGTCGTACTCCGTCCATGTCACGGTGGCCGTCCTCGAATCCGGCGAGTCGGATGACTGCGGCCTCCAGGCGGTGCTCCATCGCGTTGGGCTTCCGATCATGATCTCCGCGCTCACGACGGCCGTGGGATTCGGCGCTCTCGCGCTCCACCCGATTCCCGCCATCTCCAGGCTGGGCAAGTTCGCCGTGCTGGGGATCGCGGTGCTGGCCGTAGGTGCCCTCTACGGTCTGTCGTTGCTCTTCTTCGCCCTCCCGCGCCGAGAAGCGGCGCGAGATGCGCGGCGAGCGGGGCGGATCGAGAACGAGAGCGATCGCCTCGATTGGCTCGACCGCGCCCTCGAACGCGCAGCCGACTTCTCCGTGGTCCGTCGGCGCTGGATCTTCGCCGTCGCGGCCGCTGTGGTCGTATTCGGTGTGATGGGGGCGGCGCGGCTCGAGGTCGACACGGACCTACTGAGCTCGTTTCGCCGAGGGTCCGACGTCCGACTCGCGCACAAAGCGATCACCGAGAGGCTCGCGGGGCCCAATCCGGTGAGCATCGTCATCAGCGGTCCGGAGCCTGGACACTTCAAGTCGATCGTTGCTCTGCGCCGGGTTGAGGACTTCCAGGCGTTCATCGACGATCTGGACGAGATCGACTCGAGCATCTCACTACTGGACTATCTGGATCTGCTCGACCGCGGGCTGCAGAGCAGCGCAGAGGGTCTTGTCGTCAACGACAAGGGGGAGCTGGTCGAGGCGCCGCCGCCGAAGAGCTTCTGGGACGATCCTGCGCAGCTGGCGACCGTGCTGGATCTGGTCGCTCTGAGCCCCGGCACGTTCGCCGGCGTGGTTGATCCCGAGTTCCGGCGCCTGAGGATCACTGCACGCACGGCGGTGAGCGGCTCGCGCGACACCGCGCGCCTGGTCGACTCGATCCAGACATACGCCGAAGTCATCTTCCCGCGCGGGGTGTTCGTTGACGTGACCGGAAACCTCGTGGTGGTGAGCACGGTCGCCGACAAGGTTCTAAGCGGTCAGGTACAAAGCGTTGCGCTGGCGTTCCTCGTGATCTTCGCGGTGCTGTCGATTCAGTTTCTCTCGCTGCGCGTCGGCCTGGCCGCGATGATCCCCAATGTCCTTCCCCTTCTCTTGTTCTTCGGTGTGATGGGGTTGGCCGGGATCGAGCTGAACCTCGGGACGAGCATCATCGCGGCCGTCGCTCTCGGGATCGCCGTCGACGACACGATCCACTACATGACCACGCTCAACCGCGTGGTGAAGACCAGCCGCAGTCAGCGGGCGGCGCTGCGCACGACGATGCGGCTGGTGGGCCGGCCGGTGGTGGCGACCTCGATCACGCTCACCGCCGGCTTCCTCGTCATGCTGATCTCGCGTTTCGGGCTCATCACGACGTTCGGCTGGCTGTCGGCGATGACGATGATGGTCGCACTGACGACGAATATCTTCGTGCTACCCGCAGTGCTGGCTACCGTCCCGGTGATCAGCGTGTGGGATCTGGTCGCATTCCAGCTCGGTCCGAGCCCCAACAAAACGATCCGGTTGTTTCAAGGGCTGGGAGCCCTCTCTGTCCGACTCGTGGTGCTGCTCGGTCGCGTCCGATCGTTCGCGGCTGATGAGCCGATCATGCGGCGCGGAGACCATGGCGAAGAGATGTATCTCGTTCTCCAGGGCACCGCCGAGGTGCGCGCCGAGGATGGGCGCGTGCTGGCGGGGCTGGGCCGCGGTGATGTCGTCGGTGAGATGGGCCTCTTGCGTCGTACCGTGCGCAGCGCGGACGTGGTTGCGAGCGACGCGGTCGAGGTTCTGGTCATCGACGAAGACTTCCTGCGTCGCCTGCGAGTGCTCTACCCACGCTTCGCGTCGCGCTTCTTCCTGAACATCGCACGGATCCTCAGCGACCGGCTCGAGCAGGCTAACGAACGCGCACAACAGGCGCGTGAACCACCCGCCGCCATCCCCCGGGGCTGATTGCGTCCGGCAAGGACCCGCGACATATTCCGCCCCGAGGAGGCTCGGTGTGGCGACCATCAGCAAGACGAGAGGAAACTATCTTGAGGACTTCGAGCCCGGTCAGGTGTTCCGTCACAAGGGTGGCAAGACTGTCACGGAGGGTCTGTTCTGCTCGTTCACGGATTTCTCGATCACGACCAATCCGCTTCACAAGAACGCCGAGTACGCCCGCCTTCACGGCTACGAGGGCCTGGTAGTGCCGCCAGGCTTGGTGATGAATATTGTGTTCTCTCAGACGGTCGAGGACATCAGCGAGAACGCGCGCGCGAATCTCGAGTATATCGACATGCGCTTCGGGGCACCCGTCTACATCGGCGACACGCTCGAGGCGGAGACGACGATCGTCGGTGTGAAGCCGTCGTCGTCGAACAACGACCGCGGCGTGGTGCACGTGAGCACGGTCGGCCGCAATCAGGATGGCAAGGTCGTCATCGCGTTCGAGCGTAAGGTGCAGGTCTGGAAGAACGATGTCGATGCCCACGTGGAGGACGCGAAGCTCACCGACCGCTCGGCCGTCGAGTGCGAGCCCGTGATTCCTCCCTACCGGAATGACGCCGGCTACGCCGCGCGCGCCTATCTCTCCAGTCCGGACACCTATTTCGAGGATTTTCACACGGGCGACATCTACGAGCACTCTCGTGGTCGCGTGGTGACCGACGAGCACATCGCGCTCACGGGCCAGCTGGACAACACGTCGCAGGTGCACTGCAATCAGTTCCTCATCGATCAGAATCCCGAGAAGTACATCGGTGGCCGGCTGATCGTGTTCGGGGGCATTCCATTCAATCTCTGCCTCGGTCTGTCTTGCCCCGACGTTGCGGATAACTCGCCGGCCGACATCGTCTACACGACAGGGCGACACGTAGGCCCGGTGTTTGCGGGCGACACGGTGTTCGCCAGCACCGAGATCAGGGACAAGCGGGATTACCCAGACCGCGTTGATCTCGGCGTTCTGGTGACCACGCTCCGCGGCCACAAGTTTCGGGCGCCGAGGGAAGACGAGGAAGGCCCGCAGAAGGTCGATATCTTCTACCTCGAGCGCGAACTGGCGGTCCGTCGCCGCAGTCACTACACGGCGTGAGCGCCGACGGTCTCGCGGCGGTACTTTCGTCCCGTGCGGTGGGCACGGCCTCGTATCGCGGCCGCGAGGTCGCGACGTCCTACGGAGACGTGGTCGCCGAGTGGCGGGCTCTGGACGAGGCAACGGGCCTGGTCGATTTCTCTTTCCTCACCGATATCGTCGCCACCGGCGACGAGCGTGTCGAGTTTCTTCAAGGGCAGCTGTCGCAGGACGTGTCCGATCTGCGTGACGGAGGCGGGACGCCGGCCCTGGCGCTGACGGTGCAGGGGCGCGTGCAGGCGATTCTCGGTCTGTACGCGCGCGGGGATGGGATCGACATCGTCGTGGATGCCACCGGACGCGACACCGCGCGTCAGCGGCTTGAACAATTCCTGGTGGCCGACGACGTCGAGTTCGAGGACGGCCCGTGCCGCGAGCGCATCGGGGTCGTCGGACCAGGCTGTCACGAACTCCTGGCGCGCGCGTGCGGCGTTACTGTGAGTGGGCAATGGTGGTGGACGCGTACGATCGAGATTGCCGGCGTGCCGGTCAGCCTGCGCGGCCGTGGGGATCTCAGGGTGCCCAGCGTGGATATCGCCGTCGAGGACGGCGCGCTCAAGGTATGGCGCGCGCTCGAGGAACTCGGCGCGGAGCCTGCCGGCTGCAACGCGCTCGAGATCCTGCGAGTGGAGAGCGGCCTACCATTGCTCGGCGTTGACCTCGATGAGCATCGGTTCGCGGTCGAGGCGCGGTTGGAGTGGGCGATTCACTTCAACAAGGGCTGCTATGTCGGTCAGGAGGTCATCGAGCGAGCGGTCAGTCGCGGTCGCGTCAATCGTGAGCTCTGCCTGCTCGGTGCCGCCGAGCCGGTCGTTGTGGGTGTGCGCGTGGCCGGCGGTTCCGAGCGCGACGTCGTCACGAGCGCGGCCGTCTCACCGGGCCTCGGTCCGGTGTGCCTCGCGTACGTGCCGCGCGATGCGGCGGTCGAGGGCACAGAGCTCCGGCTCGAAAGCGAGACCGGTGTCACGGCGGTGCGTGTGCTGCGGTGGCCGCGGTCGCGAAGTCTGGCGGGTCGATGACTTCCGCGGGCCGAGGCGCTGCGCGATGGCTCGTGCGTGGCGATATCGATGGCTTCTTCGGTCTGGCTCTCGACAATCTGATTCAGCTGCTCGTCATCGGCGCGCTCTGTCGGACCGTGCTGGGCTTCGGCCCCGAACTCCTCCTCGGTCGGGTACTGCCTGGCGCTGCCGTCTCGATCGTCATCGGCAACCTGTTCTACGCCGTGCAAGCGAAGCGACTCGCTGCGCGGACAGGAAGTGCCGACGTCACGGCACTGCCCTACGGGATCAACACAGTGAGCCTCTTCGCCTTCGTTTTCCTGGTGATGCTGCCGGCGAAGCTCGCGGCGTTGGCCGCGGGCGCCACGCCGGAGCGCGCGGCGGAGATCGCGTGGCGGGCCGGGCTGGTGGCGTGCTTCGGCAGTGCTCTGATCGAGACGGCCGGAGCCTTCGTCGCCGATTGGATACGGCGCGTGACGCCACGCGCCGCGCTGCTCTCGGCGCTGGCAGGTGTTGCGGTCTCGTTCATCGCGCTTGGGTTCCTGTTCAAGACATTCGGCTCACCGCTGGTCGGTCTGGCCACGCTGGCCGTGGTCCTGGTCTGCTACTTCGGTCGCGTCCGGTTCGTCGGGGGGATCCCGGGAGGGATGGTTGCGGTCGCGCTCGGCACTCTGCTGGCGTGGACGACGGGACTGGTCGAACCCGATCCGGCTGCGTGGGTTGCGGTGCGCGCTTCGGTCGCGTGGCACTTGCCCGTGCCCGTCATCGGGGATCTGATCGCCGCGCTGATGACCGACGGCGGCCTGGCCTACGTCTCGGTCATCATCCCCATGGGCATCGTCAACGTGGTGGGATCGCTGCAGAATATCGAGAGCGCGGAGGCGGCTGGCGACAGCTACGCCACGCGCTCGTCACTGCTCGCCAATGGGATCGGGAGCCTGCTCGCAGCCGCGTTCGGCAGCTGTTTTCCAACCACGATCTATATCGGCCACCCGGGCTGGAAGGCTCTTGGGGCGCGCATCGGCTACTCGGTTCTGAACGGCGTGTTCATCGCCGGGGTGTGTCTCAGCGGATCGGTTGCGCTGATCGCGCTCGTCGTTCCGATCGAGGCCGGCATGGCTATCGTGCTGTGGATCGGGATCGTTATGGTCGCCCAGGCCTTCGAGACCACACCCGTGCGTCACGCACCCGCGGTAGCGGTCGGCGTCCTGCCGGGGATCGCTGCCTGGGGAGCGTTCATGGTGAAGCAGGGAATGCGTGCGGCCGGCATGGGGCAACCGGGCGGACCGCCGTTCGGTCCGCAGGCCGAGACGAGTCTTGCTGCGCTGGACATCTCGGGACACGGCGCCTTTGCGCTCGAGCAGGGATTCCTGTTCACGGCGATGATTCTCTCTGCCGTCACCGTCGAGATCATCGACCGTCGCTTCCTCCGTGCGGCGGCCTGGTGCGGCGTCGCGACGGCGCTGTCGTGGGTGGGGCTCATCCACGCATACGGCTGGACGCCCGGAGATACGCGCGTGTTGCTCGGGTGGGGCGTGGGTCGCGAGTGGGCGG
>SPBQ01000313.1 GCA_004525875.1 Myxococcales bacterium | reverse complement strand
TCCCGATCGACACGCTGCGCGGCCTCGCCGCCGAAGGGACGATCGGGGAGCTCGCCCCGCGCACGCTCGGATTCATGGGTGGGATCTACTCGGCGCGTCGTGTGCTCGAGGAGCTTGCCGAACCGATCACGCGCGAGCTCGTCGAGCAGCAGGTCGACGTCGCACTGTTCGTTCCCGTTTGACCCGTCTGCCATCAGTCGGTCGGGCTGATCGCGAGACGGGCGGAGGCGGTGGGTATCTCGACCCTGTGCATGACGAGCGCTCTCGACATCACAGAGGCCGTAAATCCGCCGCGGGCGGCGTTCCTCGACTATCCGCTGGGACACACGACCGGCAAGCCCGATGACCCGGAGCTGCAACGCGCGATCCTCGTGGACGCCCTCGCGGCGTTCGACCGATTGAGCGAGCCGGGGTCGGTGCGCGTGCTTCCGTTCCGATGGTCGGACGACGACGCTTGGAAGGCGGAGGTCGAGCGGGGAGCGGACGTGCGCTTGCGGCGCACTGCCGAGCCGCAGTACCAGTGCGAGCGCGATCGGGAACTGGCCGAGGCCGCCCCTTCAGCCGCCCCTTCAGCCGCCGGTCCAGGTGCCGGGCGACACTAGCGCAGGCGCGGCACTCGACCTGGGTCTTTCCCCCTAGAATCTCTCCAACTATCTAATTTACATCTGCTTTTCTCCGTCCTTAACGGAGCTCTCGAGAATATTCGACGAATCGCTGCGGGTTTCCTCTGCGGGCGTCGCGTTACGGGGTGAGGGCGAATCGAGCTGAATGCTCGACAGACGCTGCCCTCGCGGAGGTAACGCAATGTCCAATCGGTCCAATGATCGTCTTTCCCTGAACGAGCCGTCGACCGGCGGCGACCGTACCGACACCCAGCGCGTGATGCTGGCCGTCCTGCAGGATGCCGTGAAGACGTTCGAGCAGGGACTGCGGTCGCAGCGCGCCATCGATCGGCAGCGTTTCCACGAGGTCGACCGCTGGGTCGCGAGCCCCGAGACCGACTGGCCGTTCACGTTCGAGAACGTGTGCGCGAGCCTGGGACTGGACCCCGACTACATGCGCGACGGCCTGCGCCGCCTGAAGGTGGAGGCGTTCCAGAGCGACGGGAACCACGTCGAGCGTAACCCGGCGTTGATGCCGCGGCGGTCCCATCCCCGCCGCCGCTAACTGGAGATCGCGAAATGCAACGAGGTGAAGCCATGAAGATTCAGCACGATAACAACACCGCTGCGCGCGCCGATGATCCCCGCGTCGCGAGAGCTTGGTCCGACGATCGCGAGCAGGACACCAAGCCGAGCGCGGCGAGCGAGCGAGGGAACGAGTCGATCGACGTGCTGTCGGTCTACATGAGCCAGATCGGGGAGGTTGCGCTGCTCACGCGGCAGCAAGAGATCGATCTCGCGATCGAGATCCAGCAGGCTCGCGCCGAGGTGCGCAATGCGGCTTTTCAGCTGCCTTTCGCGGTGCGCTACGTCGAGGAGCTCGCGGCGCGCTTGGAGGACGGCGAGGGCGCGATGCGCGAGATCGTCGCGTATGCCAGGGCCGATGACGAGGTGAGCCTCGAGGAGCGGGCCAGGACGTTCCTCGCCGGTGTGACGCGTCTGAAGCGGACCTCACGCGTGGCGACCGTCGGCACCAAGCGCGAGCGTGCGGCGGCCAAGATCGTGGAGCAGATGCACCGGCTCGAGCTCGGAGAGAAGACCGTGACGGCCATGATCGCCAAGCTCGAGGAGGCGGTGCGTTTGATCGCCGGCCAGGAGCGTACGATCAAACGTGTGGAGCGGCGCGCGGGCATGACAGCCGAGGAGATCCTCGTGGCCGGTCGCAAGCGCGGCGCCTCGCAGGAGGTCGGCCGGTGGTCCGCCGAGGTGGCGGAGGCCCGTGCGGTGATCGAGGACCTGCTCGAGACGCTCGGTACGTCGCGAGAGGCGGTGCGTGAGGCGATGCGCACGATCCGGCGCCACTCGGCGGTCGCGGACGCGGCGCGCGATCGTTTCACGCGGGCGAATCTGCGCCTAGTCGTGATGATCGCGAAGCGATACTCGAACCGCGGCCTTCCGCTGTCGGATCTGATCCAGGAGGGCAACATCGGCCTGATGTACGCTGTCGATCGCTTCGACCACCGTGTCGGCTGCAAGTTCTCGACCTACGCGGTGCACTGGATCAAGCAGGCGATCGCGAGGTTGCTGCAGAAGCAGACGCGCGCGGTGTCGGTGCCGTCGTACCTGCGCGAGGTGGTCTCGAAGGTGCATCGCTCCGCTCGCGAGCTGCGGGCGGATCTCAACCGCGAGCCGAGCATCGACGAGATCGCCGAGCTCGCGCAGGTGCCGCCGGCGAAGGTGATCGACGTCCTGGATCTGAACGTGCCGGCAGTGTCGCTGGACGAACCGTTGGGCGAGGCCTACGACCGCTCGCTGCACGACGTGATCGAGGACTTCAAGACACCGGCGCCCGGGGAGGCGGCGGACATGGATCTCTACTTTCGCGTCGAGCGCATCATCGACTCGCTGCGCGAGCGTGAGTCGGAGGTGCTGCGGATGCGATTCGGCCTCGGGACCGAGACCGACTACGCCCTCGATGAGGTGGGAGCGCGCTTCGGCGTGAGCCGCGAGCGCGCCCGCCAGATCGAGAGCCAGGCGCTCCGCCGGCTGCGCGCACGGCGCTAGACCGCGGCCCGCGGTGGGCGAGAACCCGGCGGCGGCCGTTCGCGAACGGCCGCCGCCGTCCTTTCTACGACGCGTGTACCGATGATAACGTGATGCGGACGCCGGCCGGGCCCCGCCCCGGCCGCTGGACCACATGCCCGGGGATCAGAAGAACGAGGTGACGCGTCTGCTCAGCGAGCACGGCGCGGAGGGAGGCTCCGATCAACCTTCTCCGCAAGCGGCCGAGCTTCTGCCGCTGGTCTACAGCGAGCTGCGACGGCTCGCCAACCACTATCTTCAGGCCGAACGTGCCGGCCATACCCTGCAAGCGACCGCACTCGTACACGAGGCCTACATGCGCCTGGTCGACCAGACCCGCGTCGAGTGGCAGGGGCGCACGCATTTTTTCGCCGTCGCGGCCAAGGCGATGCGACGCGTGCTCGTCGATCACGCTCGCATGAAGCTGCGCGATAAGCGCGGCGGCGGCATGCAGCGTGTGACTCTTGGTGAGGACGTGCCGCCGCGGAGCGACGGGTTCCTCGGCGTCGAGGATGTCATTGCGCTCGACGAGGCCCTCTCGCGTCTGGCCGAGCTCGATCCGCGCCAGGCGGCCATCGTCGAGCAGCGGGTGTTCGCCGGCAGCACCCTCACGGAAGCCGCGGCGAACCTCGGTGTGTCCTTGCGGACGGCGGAGACGGACTGGGCGCACGCCAAGGCCTGGCTCTCGCGCGAGCTCGCGGAAAGCGGCGGTAGATGAGCTCCGACCGGCACGCCCGGATCAAGGATATCTTCAACGCAGCGCTCGCCCTGTCCGGGGACGAGCGGGTGCGATTTCTTGATTCGCAGTGTCGCGACGACGCTGAGCTGAGGGTCGAAGTGGACTCTCTGCTCGACCACGACCAGGCGGCGACGTTCCTGGTCTCCGACGAGTCGACGCCGGAGGCGGACGACGGCGTCCCTTCGGGCTCGCGCTTCAAGGCAGGCGATGGATTCGCCGCGGGGCGTTACCGCATCGTGGCCCTGCTCGGCCGTGGCGGCATGGGCGAAGTCTACCGCGCCGACGCTACGACGCTCGACGTCACCGTCGCGCTGAAGCTGGTCCTCGGTGAGAGCGGTGCCAGCGTCAGCGCGCTGCTCAACGAGGTGCGACTCGCGCGCGCGGTCACGCACCCGTCGATCTGCCGCGTCTACGACGTCGGCGAGGCCGAGGGGCGACACTTCATCACGATGGAGTACATCGCGGGCGAGAATCTCGCCCGGCTGCTGAACCAGGTCGGTCGCATGACACCGGACCGGGTCCGCGATCTCGGCGCGAAGCTGTGCGAGGGGCTCGCGGCTGCCCATGCCGAGGGGATCCTGCATCGCGACCTGAAGCCGTCGAACGTGATGATCGATTCCGACGGTCGGGTGGTCCTCACCGACTTCGGCGTGGCGGCGACGCGCGAGAGTGCGGGGATGACGATCGTGGGCTCGCCGGCCTACATGGCCCCG
>SPBQ01000251.1 GCA_004525875.1 Myxococcales bacterium | reverse complement strand
CGTCCGCGTCCGGCGATCCACGCTCGCCGAGCTAGCGCCGGTCGGTCGCGGCGTCAATCGGACTCCCGAGCCGGAATCGCCGCGGTGCTTCAATCGGGGCGAATTCGATCGGTTCGCTACCAAAGACAAATCCGACTCATGGCGCCGCTGCGCGCGCAGGGCGGCTTGAGCGACCGTCCTCCGGCCGATATCGTCCGCTCATGCACGCGCCCCCGATCAGCGCCGGGCGCCCGGGCACCGACCATCGAGCCGACGTCCGGGTCGAGTACTGGGGCCCGCTCGGCTACGCCGCCGCGCTCGAGCGCCAGCGCGGCATCGTCACCGCGCGCATCGCCGGAGTCGCGCCGGACACGATCGTCGCGGTCGAGCACCCGCCGACGATCACGCTCGGTCGCAACGCGCCGAGCACCGATGTCGTCGCAACACCGGCCGTCCTGCGCGAACGCGGCATCGAGCTGGTGAAGACCGACAGAGGCGGCCGCGCCACCTATCACGGGCCGGGGCAGGCGGTCGTCTACCCGATCGTCGGAATCGCCGACCGCGGTCTTGGCGTCAAGCCGTGGGTGGCGATGCTCGAGGAGGCCATGATCGGGACGCTGGCATCGTTCGGGCTCTCAGCCCGGCGCCGACCCGAGACGCCGGGGCTATGGGTCGGCTCGGCCAAGATCGCCTCGGTCGGCCTGCGCGTAGAGCGCGGCGTCAGCTACCACGGAGTGTCGATGAACATCGGCTTGGATGTTTCGGGCTTCGACGCTATCGTCACCTGCGGCATCGCCGGACAGCCGGTGACCTCGGTCGCAGCCGAGATCGGCTCGGACCCCGGTGTGCGAGAAGCGTCCTCTCGACTCAGCCGCGAGATCTGCAACCACCTACGATCGTGAGCAGACGCACCCGCGACCCCGAAGCCCTGACCTCCGCCATGCTCGAGGGCGATCGCATTGCCCTGGCCCGGCTCATCACGGTCGTCGAGAACCGCACGGCCGACACCGCCGCCATCATGTCGCGCATCTTCGAATCGTGCGGCAACGGCTTCACGATCGGCATCACCGGCCCCCCCGGCGCCGGCAAGTCGACGTTGACCAGCTGTCTGATCGACCACCTGCGTGAGCGCGGCCTCACGGTCGGCGTCGTTGCCATCGATCCGTCGAGCCCGTTCTCGGGTGGCTCCGTCCTCGGCGACCGAATCCGCATGCAGAAACACTTCCTCGATGAGGGAGTCTTCATCCGCAGTCTGTCGACACGCGGCTCACACGGCGGGCTGGCGCGTTCCGGCCGTGACGTGGCGCGACTGTTCGACGCGTTCGGCAAGGACGTCATCGTGATCGAGACGGTCGGCGTCGGCCAGACCGAGCTCGACATCATGGAGGTCGCCGACACCGTCGTCGTCGTGCTCGTACCGGAGGCCGGCGACACGGTCCAGGTGATGAAGGCCGGGCTTCTCGAGATCGCCGACGTGTTCGTCGTCAACAAGGCCGACCGAGAAGGTGCACTGCGCATGAAGACCGAGCGCCAGGTCATGCTGTCGCTCAAGACGTCGGAAAGGCCGAGCGACTGGAGGACGCCGGTACTCATGACCAAGGCCTCGACGGGCGAGGGTGCCGTGGAGGTCGTCGATGCCTGCTTCGAGCACCGCGGTCATCTCGACGACCCGGACCGCGTGCAACGGCGCAAGCGTCGGCTGCGCACGGAGGTGCTCGAGATCTGCGAGGAGGAGCTCATGCGCCAGCTCAAGAGGCGAGCGGCAGATGCGCCGCTCGCCGAGCTGCTCGACGACGTGTCCTGCGGCGATCGATCACCGTACGCGGCGGCGCTCGAGATCCTGCGCGACACCGGGCGGCTGGCCCGCATCCTCACCGACGGCGACGCGGGCAAGCGCTCCAAGCGCTGATCGGACGTTGACATTTGGGGACGGGGCGAAGAGTCTGATGAGTCTGCGGTTCGTTCTCTTGGCGATGTAGCTCAGGTGGTTAGAGCGAGGGCCTCATAATCCCTAGGTCGGTGGTTCGAGTCCACCCATCGCCACCAGTATCTTCAGCGTTTCCGAACACTTTCGAGACTGCTTCACGCGCGGCGCTCGTTATGAGCGGCGGGCTATACCCTCAGCAGTGAGTTCGGTTCCCGCCCCGAATCACTAGAGGGAGCTCTGGCCAAGCGCCGTCAATGTGCCAGCGCGCGTGCGAGCCGTCCAGCATCGAGCTCGTATACATGGTCAGCGGTCGCGAGGATGGCCGGCTGGTGGGAGATCACGATCAACGTCATCTCCCCGCGCAGGCGGCGCACGGTATCGCACACTGCGGCCTCACTATCCTTGTCGAGCCCGGCCGTCGCCTCGTCCAGGATGAGAACGCTCGGCGAGTGTACGAGCGCACGCGCGAGCGCGATTCGCTGGCGCTGGCCGCCCGAGACCCGCGCGCCGCGCTCGCCCAGCGGCGTGTGGACGCCCTCGGGAAGCTTCTCGACGAAATCCCACGCTCCCGCGCTTCGCAGCGCGGCCTCCACGTCACGCTCGGTCAGCTCGGGGTCGCCCAGGCTCACGTTCACGAACACGCTTTCGTGTAGAAGAAAGCCCTCCTGCGGCACATAGCCGACCATTTGCCGCCACGCATTGAGGTCGATCTCCGTAAGCGGTGTGCCGTCGACACGGATCGCGCCGCCCTGAGGGGTGACCAGGCCGATG
Organism: Myxococcales bacterium; assembly: GCA_004525875.1. Next base: position 1,941 of record SPBQ01000251.1, on the reverse strand, counting down.
ATGAGATCGGCAATCGAGGTCTTGCCGCCGCCGGAGGGGCCGACGAGCGCCGTTACCTCGCCAGCGGGGATGCTTATCGACGCATGGTCGAGCACCGTCCTGTCGCCGTAGGAGAACGTCACGTCGTCGAGTCCGATCCCTCTCTCCAGTACAGGAGTGGCGCGTCCGGTACTCGTCTCGCGCTCGTTGCCCAAGCGGTCGACCGTACTGGTCAGCGACCAGTAGGCGCTTTCGGCCCCCGCCATCTGTTGGTACTGCTTCTGCACGCGGTTGAGGTTGGACAGAGCCCTCGCGAACAGGAGTGCGAGAAGAATCACTGTATCGATCGGAGCTGCCCACATGGTGAGCGCAACGTAGAGCCCGCCGGCCATGGCCGTCACGAGCAGCGGTTCTTGGAGGGCACGCAGCACCTCCCTGCTGAGCACCTGCCTGCGCAGGGCGCGGTTCAGTCGCTCCGTCTCCTTCTCCAGCAGCGGCCCGACGAGTTGTTCGCGTGCCATGGCCTTGAGCGGCTTGACCGCGTACAGAACGTCGGTGAGGCGGGAGAGTAGCTCCTTGAGGAGCGTGGTCTGCTTGGCGCCGGCCTTGCGCGTCACCCGCACCAACCGGCTCAGCAGTAGCATCGAAAACGCGCCGACCATCAGCGCCCCGATGGTCGCCTGCCAGGACACTGCCGCGGCGATGACGAGATACAGCGTCGACTGGATGGCGAACGCGGCAAGCGTGGCGCCGTACAGGTAAGCTTCCGATGCGCGGGCTGCCTCGGTGGCGAACGCATTGGCGAGCGCGCCGGCCGGCTGCTCGACGTAGTACGTCCAGCGGGCCGCGAGTAATGCGCGGATGAAGCCTAGTCGCAGGTCCGTCGCGACGTGAGCGACGGTATAGCCGACCTGTTTCTGGGCCAGCAGGACGAGCGCTGCGCGGACGAAGACGCCGACGACGATCACCATGAGAAGAGAGCCGATCGTTGCATCGAGCCCGACGCGCGACAGCAGCTGGACGACGAAGCGTTCCAACATCGAGCCGTCGCTGTCAAGCACGGCGGCCGTGCCAGCTCTGTCTTCTGCGCCCGAGCGGGTCACGATGCCGAGCAGCGGAAGCATGCTCGACAGTCCTACGCCCTCGACGAGAGCCGCGAGCAGCAGACACGCGAGCATGGCGGCGCTGCGGCCGGGGTAAGCGCGCGCGAATATGCTCAGGAGGCGCATGGGTTCCTCGTTGTCGTGAACGCAGGCTAGCGGGCTGGATTCCGTCGCCGAACGGAGCTGCGGCCGCTAGTTGTTAACGGTACAGTTCAGGCTCGACGATGGCCACTTCCAGCGCCGGCGGCGAGACTGCGCCCACGTGGCGCATCAATGTCCGGCGTGCGGACGCTTCGACCGCCGCGGTGATGCTGGTGCACTGCTGCGCCACAAAGGCATCGCCGAACGTCACTCGCGTCTTCAGCCCGAAGAGCTCCCTTCCTGCGAGCGCCTGCCGGAAGATCTGGTACAGGAATGCCAGCCTCTGGCGTGCCCCGCGCGATGTCCGAAACCACGTAATCGGATGACGCATCGCCGAGGGTGCAATCACTCCACTCGTGATCGCGACGAGAACCCGAGTTTGCGGCACACGTTTGGTGAGCATCGCCACGGAGCGTGACCACTTCTCGAACTCCAGCTCGACGCCCGGCGTGATGTCGGGATCGGGCTCGATACGGCCGCGCGGAAAGATGAGGACTGCCCCACCGCTCTCGAGATGACGGACGCATTCACGCACCGGCCGTACGCGACGAAGCGGGTTCTTGCCCTTCGGTGCGAAGATCGCATGCGGGGATAGATTTGGGAGCCGCCGAAACAGCTCGACCTCACGTACGACGAACTTCAGGTCGGGTCGCTCGACGTACGCCATGATCGCAACGGCATCGTAAGAGCCGGGGTGGTTCGCGACGATCAGCAGAGG
>SPBQ01000420.1 GCA_004525875.1 Myxococcales bacterium | reverse complement strand
TGCTGCGCTTCTTCGCCGGCGACTACAAGGGCGATCCCTGCGCTGACCCCGAGCTGGTGGAGAAGGGCTACTCGCGTGGGGTGCCGATGGGCGGCGAGCTCGGTGCGCTACGCAAGAAGAAGAGCCCGATGTTCGTCGTCTCCGCATTCAAGGATCCTGGCGGAGGCGGCGACCCGAGCACGCCGCTGCAGCGCGTGCAGATCATCAAGGGATGGCTCGACGAGCTGGGCCAGACCCACGAAGAAGTGTTCGAGGTTGCGGGGGATCCCGACAACGGCGCCACCGTCGACACCGATACGTGCACCCCGGCCGGCACCGGCTTCGACTCGCTGTGCGCGGTGTGGGAAGACCCCGGGTTCGATCCCGCCCAGCGTGCGTTCTACTACGCGCGCGTGATCGAGAACCCGGTGTGCCGCTGGAGCACGCATCTGTGCAACGCCGAGGGCGTGGACTGTGACATCCCCGCCTCGATCCCGGCCGGGCTGGAGAACTGCTGCGAATACGGAGCGCCGCTCACGATCCAGGAGCGAGCCTGGAGCTCTCCGATCTGGTACCGACCCGAGTCGATCGGCAAGTTCAAGGGCGCGGTGAAGGTGAAGGGCGAGGGCAAGGACACCGTCAAGCTCAAGGCGTCGCTTCAGTCGGTGCCCGCCGAACTCGATCCGAACACCGAGGACATCACCATAACGGTGACCGACGACGACACGATCTACGCGGCCACGATCTCGGCAGGAACGATGACCGAGAAGAAGCCGGGTGCGGTCTGGGCGCTGTCCGAACCGTCGGGTACTCCCGACGGCATCAAGAAGGCCACGTTCAAGATCAACGCGAAGGGCGAGGGGAAGCTCTCCGTGAGCACGGTGAGCCTCGATCTCGCAAACGCCGATCTGACGAACCACTTCGTCGAGACGACGATCACGGCCTCCACCTACAGCGCCCGTCACTCGCGGCTGTGGACGGTGAAGGGGGTCAGTCTAAAATCGCAGAACTGAAGACGGAACGTTCTACCAGCGCTCCCGTCTGCCGCCGCCGCCGCCGCCACGCGACTGCTGTGGCTTGGCTTCGTTCACGGTCAGGCTGCGGCCGTCCATCTCGGTCTGGTCCAGGGTCTCGATCGCCTTCGCCCCACCAGCGTCGTCCATCTCGATGAAGCCGAAGCCGCGGGCGCGGCCTGTCTCGCGGTCGGTGATGAGCGAGACCGACATGACTTCTCCGTGCTCTGCGAACAGATTGCGGATGTCATCCTCACTAGCGGTGAACGGCAGGTTGCCGACGTAAATCCTCTTCATGTTGCTCCGTCCGAGATGCTCGCCAACGAGGACTTCAGCCGCGGCGTCGAGTTCCTGCAGGGTGACGAGTTCGAGACTCGCGACCTCCTCGAGTACGTGACCGGCGAGAACGTGATCGTGGGGTCCATGGCGGCCGTGGCGCTGGCCGAGTCGGGCGAGCTCGAAGCGGCCAGTCGACAGCTGCTGGTCACGCTCTCGCGGATGCACGAGAGAGTGCGCCTGATCCTGTTTCATTTGCTCGGACGCGAGGCCGACCACGCGGGCCGGTGCGTCGTCGAGATCGTCGTCCACGGCGATCCCGAATGGGACGTCGCTGAGGACCTGGCCCCGCTGCGCGACCTGGCGCGCAACGCCCCCGACGACGGCACCACCGCCGCCTACTCCGACCTTCTCCGCGACCTTCCCGACGGACAGCTGGAGATGGCGCAGGCGCGCTTGCAGCTCATCCGCGAGCCGGCGCTCGCGCCTGTTTACCGGGAGATCCTCGAGCGGCGCTCGAAGCTGATCGACGTCGACTTCCTCGCTTCCATCGGGCGCGTGCGCTCGGGCGCCACGCCCGACCCGGCGACGGTCGTGGCGAGCCCCGCGCTCGTCGACGCGGCGGGCGAGATCCAGAACCTGCTCGATGACGATCCGGCTCGCTCCGTGCTACTCGTCGGAGAGTCCGGTGTAGGCAAGAGCGCGCTCGTCAAGCTCGTGGCCACACGGCTTCGAACGCAGGGGTGGACGATTCTCGAGGCGGGCACCCAGCAGCTGATGGCCGGCCAGATGTACATCGGCCAGCTCGAGCAGCGTGTGACCGAGCTGGTGAACCGACTGCGCGGCCGGCGAATCCTCTGGATCGTCTCCGACCTACACGGTCTCGCGAGTGCGGGCACGCATCAGTACAGCACGCTCAGCGTCCTCGACATGATCCTGCCGCTCATCGAGCGCGGTGAGCTCGCGCTTCTGGCCGAGATCCAGCCGCGCGCGTGGGCACGCCTGCAGACGACCAACCCACGCTGCGTGACCGCCTTCGCGGCTCGCCGCATTCGTCCGCTCGGGGAGGAGGGGACACTGGCGCTCGCGCGCGAGTGGTCCGAGCGTTTCGGGCTCATCGACGGTACGCCCGCGCTCGCAGCCGGCACGCTCAACGAGGCATGGCAGCTCGCGCAGCAGTATCTCGGCGACCGCGCTTCGCCGGGCAACCTCATGCACCTGATCGAGCGCACGCGCGATCGACTGACGGCGGGCGGCACCGACATGCGCAGCCTCATCATGGGAAGCGATCTACTTGCGACGCTCTCGCAGCTCACCGGCTTGCCGACCAACATTCTCGACGCGCGCGCGGGCCTGGACGTCGAGGCGCTGCGAGACCTGTTCCACCGACGTGTCATGGGGCAGCCCGAAGCGGTCGATTGCCTGGTAGAAAGAGTTGCGATGATCAAGGCGGGTCTCACCGACGCGACCCGGCCCTACGGTGTGTTCCTGTTTGCCGGCCCCACGGGTACCGGCAAGACCGAGATCGCCAAGACCCTGGCCGAGTTCCTGTTCGGGTCGCCTGAACGGATGATCCGTCTCGATATGAGCGAGTATCAGACACCGAACGCGCTCGAGATGCTGCTCGGCGGCGAGCGCGGCGAGCGTCCGGAGATCGCCGGCGACGCGTCGCTGGTCTCGCGCATCCGCGCACAGCCGTTCTCGGTCGTACTCCTCGACGAGTTCGAGAAGGCCGACGCTCATATCTGGGACATCTTCCTGCAAGTGTTCGACGACGGTCGCCTGACCGACCGTCGTGGCGTCACGGCCGACTTCCGTCACGCGATCATCATTCTGACGTCGAACGTCGGCGGCGCCGTGCCGAACGGCCCGGGCCTCGGATTCTCGCCCGAGACTCCGGTGTTCGAGACACGCGGCGTGCATCGCGCCCTCGAGCAGTCGTTTCGC
>SPBQ01000434.1 GCA_004525875.1 Myxococcales bacterium | reverse complement strand
GTTCACGCCGCGCAGGCGATCGACTGCCTGGAGCGTGGCCTTCACGTGCTGTGCGAGAAGCCGCTCGCGCTCACCACGGGCGACGCACGCGAGATGATGCGCACCGCGAGCCGCACCAACCGGCGGCTGGTGCTCGCCACCAAGTTCCGGCACGTGCCCGATATCATGGCCGTCAAGCGGTTGCTCGCCTCCGGAGTTCTCGGCGATCCGATCAGCTTCGACATCTGCTTCAGCAGCCCTGTGAAGATGTCCGAGCGCTGGAACTCCGAGACGGTTCTGTCGGGCGGCGGCGTGATCGTCGACAACGGTTGCCACGCCTTCGACATCGCCTCGTACCTGTTCGGCGCGATCGTGCGCGTGCTTGCGACGCCGCTCAAGCCCGTGCAGTGGCTCGAGGTCGAAGACAGCGCGTCGATCCAGGTACACGCCGCCAACGGCGTGTACGGGCGGGTCGATCTCAGCTGGAGCCTCGATGTCGGCCGCGACAGCTACGTGCGGGTGCACGGCTCGGAAGGTGTCGCCGAGGTCGGGTGGTCGACGTCTCGCTACAAGCGCGCCGGCGGCGACTGGCACGAGCTGGCCGGCGATCGCTACGACAAGCTCGCAAGCCACGTCAGCATGTTCACGCAGTTCCGCGACGCCATCGTCACGAGCGACGACGCCCATCCGTGGATCAGCCCGGTCGAGTGCGTACGGACGGTCGCGGCCGTCGAGGCGGCGTATCGGTCCCTCGCATCCGGCGGCTGGGAACACGTGGATACGCGCGTGATGCCGGAGTACCCGGTGCTCGCGCAAGCGCCCGCGTGAGCGAGTCCGGCGTGCGCGCGCCGCGCATTCATGCGACGGCGATCGTCGAGCCCGGCGTCGAGATCGGCCCCGGCACCTCGATCTGGGACAGCGTTCACGTGCGCGGCCCGGCGCGTATCGGTTCGGACTGTATCGTCGGCGAGAAGACGTACATCGCATACGACGTCCATGTCGGCGACTACGTGAAGATCAACTCGTTCGTCTACGTCTGCTCCGGTGTCACCATCGAGGACCGAGTGATGATCGCGGCCGGAGTCGTCTTCACCAACGATCGTTTCCCGCGTGCGTTCGTCGACGGCCACGAAGGGCTCGCGCCTTCGGAGCCGAACGACGAGACGCTGCGCACGACGGTTCGTGAAGGAGCCACGCTCGGTGCGCGCAGCGTGATCGGTGCGGGGCTGGAGCTCGGAGCGTACTGCATGATCGGGATGGGCTCGGTGGTCACTGCCGACGTCCCCGCCCACGGCCTCGTCTACGGCAATCCGGCTCGCCTGATGGGGCACGTGTGCGTGTGCGGGGCGCGACTTCCAGAGGCCGCGACGCCGGCGTGCTCGCGCTGCGATCGCAGGTTCGCCAGGCCGACCGATCGAGCCGGAGCTCTGCAGTCGGTTTCGGCCTGATCTCGAAGCTACTGACCGCCGCCACTCCTCTTTCCTGATTCATGATCTCTCTTGTCGCAAAGGAAGAGCTCTCGGCCTTCGGTGTCGAGGCGTTGCTCGAGGTAGAGAAGATTCCCTACCGTCGAGCGGCGACTCTGGCGGCGGCTGCCGGCGACGCGGTGATCGTTGCCGGCGGCGATCTCGACGCGCGAGAGATTGCCGCGTGCGCGAGTCGGCCGACGATCGTGCTCGGTGGTGGGTCGGCAACAGCGCGGGCGTTTTCGACGGACAGCGACGTCCTGACGTGTCGGGGTCCGGTGGAGATTTCACTCGCCGGGGTGCTCTGGCCTGCCCGCGTTGTCGATGTAGCTGCGTCCGCTGGCGAGTCCTGTCTGCGCCTTCCGGATGCCGCGTTCATCGCGTCGGAGGAGAGCAGCCTCGCCGACGACCGGCGTTCGGCGGACATCCTGGCCTGGATGACGGCTGTCGGTTCGGATGCGGCATCCCGCACTCGCTTCCCGGCCGTCGTGTCGCGCGAGCGGCTTGTCTGGGTGGCGGTTGATCTTGGCCAGGCTTTCGCGACTTTGCTCGGTGAGAGTTACTGCTCTCGAGCTCCGGAGCACCACAAGCCGAGTGCTGTCCGTCTTGCGCTCTCGGCACTGAAGCATCGTGCCTACTACGCCCTGCCGGATCGACTGCGCGTGCTCATGCGCGAACGGATCTATCGTCTACTCAGTGCCGGACCGCAGCCGCAACAGCCTTGGGCATCGCAGTATCCGATCGACGCGAGCGGATGGCTCATCGGCGAGCTCTTGAAGTCTCTATTGCGTCGCGTGACGGATGCGCCGACCGTCCGCCTCGCGCGTTGGCCGGCTCCATTCACGTCGGCTGCTGCTGTCACTCATGATCTCGAGCCGACCCGGTACGCCTACACGGTCGGACTCGGTCGGCTGCTCGACCGACCGATGGCTGCAACCCAGGCTGGTGGGACCTATGGTGTGGTGGCAGACGCGGCCAAGCGTTATTCCGCTGGCGAGCTGCGCCGTCGCTTGACCGGACGTTCGGTCCTTTGCCACGGACTGTCGCACGATGGTGAGAGCTCGTACTCCGAGCTCACCCACGTGCGCGGCTGTGTGAACACGGCGCGCAGGCGTCTGGAGTCGAATCTCGGTCGTCGCGTGCGTGGCTACCGCAGCCCCCGGCTCGACAGATCGCCGGAGCTGGCCCGGGCGCTCGACGAATCGGGATTCGTCTACGATTCGTCTTGGCCTGACGTCGATCGCGAGAACGTCGATCGTTTCGGTGCGGGCGTGAGGGTGAATCACCCGTTCAGACCGCCGGTGGCAGTGGGCGGTGGCAAGCCACATCCGAGCCGCTGCCTGGAGCTGCCGCTGACCGCACCCGACTGCATCCAGCCGCTGTTCATGGGCGAGTCGGAACAGGCGCTGCGCGACACGGTGAGCAAGAAAGCAGCCTACATTCGCGACACCGAGGGCATGTACGTTGCGCTCGTCCATGCCGGCGTCTTCGGCGACGACGATGCTGACGTGCGGATGCGCCATCTGTCGTTCGTCGAGGAAGTGCTGTGCGACGCCGGGGTCTGGCTGGCCGACATGGACATGCTCGCCGACTGGTGGACACGCAGGGAGGCCGTACGGCTCGAGAGTCGCGGAGACAC
>SPBQ01000395.1 GCA_004525875.1 Myxococcales bacterium | reverse complement strand
GAGGCGTTGAGCGTGTAGGCGCCGGCATCGGCGACGTCGATCGCGCCCTGCAGGCGCACGAGCGTGTTGGTCGTGAGCGGCGAGCCGCCGATGCGGCCGCTGGCCGCCGCCACGTCGAACGTCGCTACCACCTCGCCGTAGTCGGCGGCAGGCGGCAGTGCGTCGAGTAACGTCTCGGGGTTGGCGGCGCCGGCGTCGTAGTAGCTCGCGAGCGCGCCCGGCACCGAGTCGGCGGCGACCACGGCGACATCGGCCGACTGGGCCAGGCTCTGCGCGGGCGTGTTGTCGTCGAAGATCGTCAGCGTGATCGCGTGGTCGCCGACCGCCAGCGTCTGGAACGTGTCGGGCGCGGTCGCGAACACCGAGCTCACCGCGCTCCACTGCCACGCGGTGACGGTGCGCCCGGGCTCGTAGGTCTTCGACTGCGACCCCGACAGGAACACCGACTGGTCGCCGCTGCCGTCGTAGTCGACGACGACCGCCGGCGCGTTGATCACCACGTCGAGGAACGGATGGGCCGGATCCTCGGCGCCGACGCCGAACAGACCGACCGTGTGCCGCAGGTAGCGCGTGGTGAATACCAGGGACACGTCGTTCACGCGCTCGGTCTGCGGCGCGAACACCACCGGCACGACCGCGCTCTGGCCGCCCACGATGTCCAGGCCGACGCTGTACGAGACGTCGCCCGCGGCGCCCGCGTAGTCGACCCTGGCAACGGTCGCCGTGAACTCCTCGCCCGCGCCCGCGTCGACGTCGATCTCCAGCGTCTGAACGGTGATCGTCTGCGTGCCGTGGTTGGTGAGCGTGACGTCGAACACAGTGCCGGTGGTGCCGACGTCGACCTGTCCCCACACGACGCTGCTCGGCCCGACCTCGAGGTCGAGTCCCAGCCGCTCGACGGCACCGAGATCGCTCGGCGCGACGCCGGCGTCCTGCGTGAGGAACAGCGCGTCGAGACGCGGCGGCACGCCGCCCGCGACCTCGCGCTTCTCCACGCGTAGCTGATGCGTTCCCGCGGTCAGCGTTCCGAGCGCAAGCGGGACCGGCGCACCCGACTCCTGCCCGCCATCGCCGTCCCAGTGGAACTGCTGGTAGAAGTCCTTGTTGTTGCCGAGCTTTAGCGGTGTGCTGCCGTCGATGCTGACCAGGAACGAGTTCGGGCCGTTGCCACCGGGTGTGTCGGGGTAGTACAGCCGCGCCCACAGGTACCACGTTCCGCCGCTCGGCAGCACCACCGGGTACTCGACTTCGTCACCGCTGCCGCCGCCGAGCGAGCTCTCGGTGCTGTCGGCGTACACGAGCTCGGGCAGCAAGCTGTCAAGCGTGGCGTCAGCGTCGGCGCCCCGCGCGAACAGGGCGTTCTTCTTCATGTCGCCGCGGAACGTCGCACCCGGCGCAGTCGCGGCCGGAATGTAAACGCCTGCGCCGTCGCACGCTCCGGTGAGCTCGTTGCACAGGCCACCGAGCGGGCAATCCGGCACGCCGCTGCAGGTGCCGGCGCTGTCGCACGCGTCGGCGACCGTGCACGCGATACCGTCGTCGCACGATGCGGCGTTGTTCGCATGCTCGCAGATACCGGCATTGCAGAGGTCGTCGGTGCACGGGTTCGCGTCGTCGCAGTCCGAGGCGCCCGAGCACGCGTCGTCGACGATCGCGACCCCGCTCGCCATGTCCACCGGTGCGGAGCGCCCGTAGCGCGTCCACATGTCGTGCAGGACCTCGCCGCGGCTGGCGCCGGGAAGTCCGCTCGTACGCTCTACGCAGTCGTCGGCGAAGCCCTCGGCCAGCGCCTCGTCGCGCAGGAACTCCACGTACTCCTTGCTCGCGGTCTGGTAGAACAGCGTAGCTGTGACGTCGATCGGCCCGATCGTGTCCGGCGCGAGCGCGATCGCGTACGCCACCTCGTCGTAGTTCACGAGCACCCCGGAGCCGGGGAACGTCTCCGGGTAGGTGCGGCCGACCGGCATCGTCTCGACGTTGCCGGCCTGGAAGCCCAGCGGCGGGATGCGGTTGTCCTTGGCCACGCAGTTGTTGACGACGAAGTGGAAATGGGCGGTGTCGTCGCTGTCCGCAGCGTCGCACTCGCCCGTACCGTTGTCGTTCCAGATACCCTGACGGATCTCGTAGACCGTGAGCTGCGCGTCGGCCGTTAGCACGCCGGAGACCGCGTCGTAGGCGCCGCTCTCCCAGACGAGCTGGCCGAGGCCGTCACGCGCCTGCACGCCCAGCCACATGCGCCGCCCCTCGCCGTAGCCGGTCGGCAGCTTGTGACCGCTGGTGTTGGTCACCCGCACGGCGACGACGAGATCCTCGCCGGGGAAGAACGCCACGGGGGCGTCGACGTCGACGATTGCCGAGTCGTTGCGCAGCAAGTCCAGCGCCCAGTCGCGCGTGGCGGCCAGGTTGGTGGCGATGCCGAGCGTCGGGTACTCGCCGGCGAGCACGTCGTGGATCCAGGCGTTGCCGCCGGCGAACTGATGGATCGCCATGTCGCCGCTGTGGTCGTTGAGGCCGAACGAGCTGGCGTGGGCCGGGCTGACCGTCGCATCGGGCATGTGGCAGCCCTGACAGGTCTGGAAGCTCGCGCCGCCGGGGCCGAAGTCGCTGGCCGCCCACTCGTCGAACGTACGCTCGATCGGGAACGGCAACCCCGTGTCGACGCCGTCGCCGTCGAACAGCGTCAGCACCGGACTCGTCACGTTGTGACAGTTGCCGCAGATGTCCGCGCTCTCGTGGTAGACCGAGTATGCGTGGGTGTGCGGCGCAGGCGCGCCGTCGGCAGGGTAGTCGTAGGGTCCGCGCCGGCACGGCACGCCGCCGCACTCGCCGTCGTCGAGCCAGAACTCGCCGTTGCCGAGATAGAACGGCTGCTGGCCTGGGGGCGGATCGTCGTTGACCATCATCCGATGGCAGGTGCTGCAGTCCAGGCCGTCGAAATCACCGCCCCATTCGTCGATCCTGCCGTGCAGCCCGCAGCCGTCCGTGCTGCCGGCCGGCGGCTGGGTGCGGCCTTCGAGCCACGCCTTGGGCGCGTGGCAGCGCAGGCACCAGTCGCCGATGTCCGGTAGATCGCTGTTGGCCACGTCAAGCGCGGCCCAGAACAGCGGATCCCGACCGGCCTGGCCCATCATCGAGCCGGACCACGTCGTCCACGGCTCGACGTGCGCGGTGGTGTCGTAGTCGCCGTGGCAGGACTGGCAGTCCTGGTTGCTGATCATCGGATTGACGAGCCCCGGTTGCGTGCCGAGCGAGGTGAACGACTGCTCGCAAAGGCCCGAGCTCTCCTTGCAGGCCTGGCCGAGCGGGCAGGTGTCTTCGCCCAGACACACCCCGAAGAAGCAGACGTCGTTGGTCGTGCACGACAGTCCGTCATCGCACCCAGTCGTGTTGTCGATCGTGCTGCATCCGCTTCCCGG
>SPBQ01000380.1 GCA_004525875.1 Myxococcales bacterium | reverse complement strand
TGATGAGCGCCGTAGCCGCGAGCGGGGTGCGCGTGCGCGGGTCGACCCGACCGATCGCGGCCGGCAGGACCCCCTGCGACGAAAGTCCGTAAAGGTTACGCGCAGCCATGATGATCTGCACGAGTCCGCCGTTGGCGATCGCGAACACGCTCACCAGCGTGATGAGCGCCGACGAACGCCCGGTCGTCTGCTCGAACACGTAGGCCAGCGGTGCCGAGCTGGCGGCGAGGGCGGTCGGATCGACGGCGAGAACGCAGGCGACGGCCACCACAACGTAGATGAGCGTCGTGATGAGCAGGGTCGCCGTGATCGCCGCGGGCAACGTGTCGCGCGCGTCGACGGTCTCCTCGGCGACCTGGACCATGTCCTCGAATCCCAGGAACGCATAGAACGCGAGCAGGCCGCCCGAGAAGATCCCGAGCCACGTCGAGGGCCGGACGTCCGGAACCAGCTCGGGGAGTCGCGCCACCAGCGGCCCGTCGACCGACGCGAGCGCCAGCATCGCGACGGCCAGCAGAGCGCCGACCTCGACGATCGTGATCGCGGCCGCGACGCGAACCGATTCCTCGATCCCCCAGGCCGCGATGGCACCCATCGTCAGACCCACCACCGCGACGATCAGCGCCTGCGGCAGTACCACCACCGAGGTGAGATAGCCGTGCACACCGATAAGCATCGTCGCCGCCGAGACTGTGCCGGCCAGCGCCACGCACAGGACGACGAACGTTCCCAGGCGCGGCGCGCCGAACGCGGCGCGCACCCACACGGCCTCGCTCGCGCTCTTCGGGTGACGCGATGCCAGCTCTCCGAACGTCAACGCCGTGCAGGCCACCAGCGCCGACGCGAGCGCGAACGAGAACGGCGCCTGCATACCCGCGTTCGCGACGACGGCCCCGGTGAGCGCATAGATACCCGCCCCGACGGTCGTCCCCAGCCCGTAGAGCAGCAGCAGCGGAAACGACAGGCTTCTACGAAGAGTGGTCGGTTCTCGCGAGTCGCCCGCTGACATCGCCGCAGAACCTGCACACCGCTCGCACTGCATGCAAACGGCACCTTTGCGTCGGGCTCGGATCTCGCGCTAGTTTCACGGTCCCCTACACGCGCGACCGTGCGCGATCGTACGATCGGAGAATCGCGACCGATGAAATCCCGGCAATCCCTCGAACCCTATGAGCTGCTCAAACGCTGCGATGCCTCCGCGTTCGATTTCCGCACGACCGCCGAGCTCGAAGCCCCGGAGGACACCGAGCAGGATCGCGCGGATGAGGCGCTGCGCTTCGGGATCGGCATGCGACGCGATGGCTACAACGTCTTCGTGATGGGTCCGCAGGGCGCCGGTAAGCGCTCCCTGGTCGACCGCGTTCTCGCCACCGTCGCCGCCGCCGAGGTGACGCCCCCCGATCGCTGCTACGTCCACAACTTCGAGCATCCGCACAAGCCGCGCGCGCTCGAGTTGCCGGCCGGTGGCGGGCGGCAGCTGTGTCGCGACATGGAGCGGCTCGTCGAGGATCTGCAGGTGCAGGTGCCCCTGGCCTTCGAGAGCGATGAGTACCGCAACCGTGTTCAGGCCATCGAGGAGGAGTTCAAGGAGCGGCAGGAATCCGCCATCGAGGAGCTCACGCTCGAGGCCGAGAGCCAGGGTGTCAGGCTCCTGCGCACGCCCTCGGGCTTCGCGTTCGCTCCGGTCGTCAACGGCGAGGTCGTCGGCCCCGAGGAGTTCGCCAAGCTCCATGAGGACGAGCAGCAGGAGATCCGCGAAAAGATCACTGCCCTCCAGGCACGTCTCGAGGAGTTCGTGCAGGGCATGCTCACCACCGGGAAAGAGAGCCAGACTCGCGTGCGAGAGATCTCGCGCGAGGTCACGCATACCACGGTGGTCTTCACGATAGCCGAGATCAAGACGAAGTACGCCGACAACGCGACCGTGCTCGCCTATCTGGAGGCCGTGGAGGCCGATGTCGTCGAGCACGTAGACGCCTTCCGCAAACAACCCGAGGCGCCGGCCGGCCCCTTGCCGTTCGCGCTGGCGATGCCGGGTCCGTCGCTCGATCGCTATCGCGTCAACACGCTCGTCGAGCACACGCCCGGGGCCGGCGCGCCGACGGTGCACGAGGACCACCCGACGCTGGTCAACCTTGTCGGACGCGTGGAGCAGCGCGCCCAGTTCGGCGCCCTCACGACCGATTTCACGCTGATCAAGGCCGGCGCACTGCACCGAGCCGCCGGCGGCTACCTCATTCTCGACGTCCGCAAGTTGCTGCTGCAGCCCTTCGCCTACGAGGCGCTCAAGGCGGCACTCACAACGCGCGTCATCCGCATCGAATCGCCCGCAGAGATGTTCGGCGTATCGACCGTATCACTCGAACCGGAGGAGATCCCGCTCGAGGTCAAGGTGATCCTGGTCGGAGACCGGCAGCTCTACTACCGTCTCTACGGTCTTGATCCCGAGTTCTCCGATCTGTTCAAGGTGAGCGCCGACTTCGCCGACCGCATCGATCGCGATGGACAGAGCGACGCTCGCTACGCCAGGATCATCTCTGGCATCGTTCGCACGAACGAGCTGCGCCACCTCGATCGCGACGCCGTCGCCCGCATGATCGAGCACGGCGCGCGGCGCGTGCAGGACGCGGAGAAGCTGTCGGCGCACAAGGGCGCGCTCCTCGATCTGCTCCGCGAGGCCGATTACTGGGCCGGCCAGGAGAAGCGCGATCTGGTGACGGCGGCCGACATCGACAAAGCCGTCGACAAGCGCATCCACCGCGTCGACCGCGTGCGCAGCCTCGTTCATGAGCAGATCACCCGTGGCACGGTCAACATTCGCACCGAGGGCGAGGCGGTCGGTCAGATCAACGGGCTCGCGGTCCTCGCCATGGGCGACTTCGGCTTCGGCAGGCCTTCGAGGATCACAGCCACCGCCCGGCTTGGGCGCGGACAGATCGTCGACATCGAGAGACAGGTGAAGCTCGGCGGGCCGACCCATTCCAAGGGCGTGCTCATTCTCTCGAGCTTCCTCGCCGACCGCTATGCTCGCGAGCAACCGCTGTCACTCAACGCCAGCCTCGTCTTCGAGCAGAGCTACGGCGGCGTCGACGGCGATAGCGCCTCGGTCGCCGAGACCTGCGCGCTGCTGTCCGCGCTATCCGGTGTACCGATCCAGCAGTCGCTGGCCATCACAGGCTCGATCGACCAGCACGGCAGCGTGCAAGCGATCGGCGGTGTGAACGAGAAGATCGAGGGATTCTTCGATGTCTGCAGCGCGCGCGGTTTGACCGGCGGTCAGAGCGTGGTGATCCCGGCCGCGAACGTCAAGCACCTGATGCTTCGCGCCGATGTCGTCGACGCCGCCGCCGCAGGACGCTTCCGGGTGTACGCCGTCGAGACCGTCGACGAGGCCCTCACCGTCATGACCGGCGTCGAAGCCGGCGAGCCCGGAGAAGACGGACGCTTCCCCGATGACACCGTCAACCGTCGCGTCGCCGACCGTCTCGACGAGCTCTCGGCACTACGCCGCAAGGCGGCCCGCGGCGGCGGCGCGAATCGCGCGAACGACAAGGA
>SPBQ01000110.1 GCA_004525875.1 Myxococcales bacterium | reverse complement strand
GTTCAAGGGCTACGTCAACAGATGTCTCGCCGACCGAGGCTACGACGTAGTCGGCTGGCGTTGATCGCGCGCTTCACTCGCCGCGCAGAGCGGCCGCGAGCTTTCCCATATCCCGTTCCACCTCTGGCGTCTGACCGCCTGCTTCCATGAACTTCCGCATGCGCGTGCGGGCGGCCTCGGTGGCCAGCGTCTGGTTGAAGCACCAGGCTTCCTCGAGCAGCCCCTGGCGCGGATCGGGCTCGGCCGCGGCCACCGACTGTTTTGCGAGTGCGATGGCCTCGGCGGGGAACGACGCGATGCGGGCAGCGAGGCCATCGACGAACGGACCGATCTCAGCGGCCGGGAGCGCGCGGTTCACGTAGCCGTAGCGCTCGGCGAGATCGGCGGGAAAATCATCACAGCCCAGGATCACCTCGAGCGCGCGCCCGCGGCCCATCAGGCGGGGAAGCCGCTGTGTTCCGCTGCCGCCGGGTAGGATGCCGATCGCAACTTCCGGCTGCGCGAGCAGGGCCTGGCCGAGCGCGGCGAAGCGCATGTCGAGCGAGAGCAGCAGCTCGCTGCCGCCGCCACGCGCGATGCCCTCGATCTTGCCGATCGTGGCCTTCGGCATCGTGCGAAAGCGCTCGACCATCTGGTGGAACAGTGACAGCTCGGTCGGCCGATCGAGGTCGTCCTTCGGTAGTTGCTCGATGAGCGTGACGTCGGCGTGCGCGATGAAGAACTCGGGGTTGGCGCTCTGGAGAACGACGACGCGGATCGTGTCATCAACCTCGAGCTCCTGACCGAGCCGGTCGAGCTCGACGATCAACTCCATGTCGAGCAGGTTGATCGGAGGGTGGTCGAGCGTGACGCGTGCGATGCCGTCGGCCGCTTCGACCGAAAGGCAGGAGTATCCGTCGTAGGGCATGACGGGAGCCTCTACCACGGGCCGGGCCGTGACAAGGACGCGCGCCGTGGACGCGTGCCGTGGAAGACGCTCAGGCGATCGCGTACTCGGTGTACCCCTCGGGCCGCCAGCCGTTCTTGTAGCACTTGGTGCAGGCGGGGAAGACTGCCGGCTTCCCGTCCCTCTTTCCGAGGAGCGGCCACGTGCTTCGCTTGCTCACGTCGGGGTCGACGTGGGTGACGATATCGGCGCCGCAGCTGCAGCACTTGGTGTGGAGAGTCTTGTTGTCGGCGGCCGCCATCTCTAGCCCACGCCTCTCAGGTCCAGCCCATTCGCTTGCGCTCGTCCTTGACGATCTTTTCCTTGATGCGCGAGCCGGCGCCGACCATGCGCACGGAGTTCCGGCCGCCCTCGGAGAACAGCTCCTCGTAAGGCTTGGTCGGGTGGTACACGTCGGGTTTGCTGTCACCGATCTTGACGTCGAACAGCTCTTCGATCAGATCGGTCGGATACATGCGGACGGCGTCGTAGTCGGTGAGCAGCGCGCAGATCTCGACGCAGATGTAGCAGCCGATGCACTCCTCGAAGCGCACCTGGACGGGCTGCAGGCCGCGGTTGGGTAGCGTGCCCTCGGGGAGATACTCGATGCAGCCGACGGGGCAGAACTCGGGACATTTGCCGCAGGGGTAGCAGGCGTTGATGTCCATCATCGCGAGCTCGCGTGGTCGCTTCTTCTTCTCGCCGAACTCGGTCGGCCAGACGGCCTCGGGAATGCGCTCTTCTTTCAGACGGTAGAGAAGCTGCTCCTTCTTCTTGCCGGCTTGCTTCTCTTTGGCCGCCTTCTCCTCGGCGGTCAGATCGCTGGCGGTCTCGGCCATCGTTCGGTTGTCTCTCCCCTGGGGTGTAGTCGCGGCGTCCGAAGCGGGTCAGGCCGCGCGGCTCGGCCTCGAATTTAGTCGGAATCGTCGGACAAATGCGAATCGGTGGCGGCTCCCGGCGCAGCATCGCGCGTGCTGCAGGCTCCCGCATGACGGGCGGCACGGAGCCGGTAGAAGACTGGCCGGGCCGTGTTTCTGGAATCCCACGGCGACCTATACTGAAAGCTCCGCCTGCCCGGCTCGCCCGCGGTCGGCCGCCCTCATTTCTGATGATCAAGCGCGCCATCGGTCTTCCGTACGTAGTCGTCGTCGGCGCACTGCTGACGTCCGTGCTCGGGCTGACGGCCTACCGTCAGCTGCCGGCCGATCTACTGCCGACGTTCACGACCCCGGCGGTGCAGATCGTCACGTTCTACCCCGGCATGCCGCCGGTCGTGATGGAGCGCGACATCACGAGTCGGCTGGAGCGCTGGTCCGGCCAGTCGATCGGCATCGAGCATCAGGAGGCGCGCTCGATGCTCGGCGTGAGCATCGTCAAGGATTTCTTCCGCGAGGGCATCAGCTTCGACACGGCGATGAGTCAGGTCACTTCGTACGCGATGAGCGACATGTTCTATCTGCCGCCGGGTACGATTCCGCCGATGGTCATGCCGTTCGACCCCACGGCCTCGGTACCGCTGTGCCTGGTGAGCGTCTCGTCCGCGACGATGACGGAGAAGGAGCTGTACGACGTCGCCTACTTCGCGCTGCGCAACCGGCTCCAGTCGATCCCGGGCGTGATCGCGCCTGCCGTCTACGGCGGCAAGCTGCGTCGAATCCTGGCCTACGTCGACCGCGGGAAGCTCGAAGCGCGTGACCTGTCGGCGATGGACGTCGTGCGCGCGCTTCACGAGCAATCCGTGTTCGTACCGGCCGGCAACATGAAAGCCGGCGATACCGACTACCAGATCTTCGCGAACGCCATGCCCTCGAAGGTCGAGGAGCTCAACGACGTGCCCGTGGCGCTGCGAGACGATGGCATGATCTTCATGCGCGACGTTGCCAGCGTGCAGGACTCCTCGCAGATCCAGAGCAACATCGTTCGCATCAACGGCCGGCGCCAGGTCTACATCCCCATCTATCGCCAGCCCGGTGCCAACACGATCGAGATCGTGGACGCGATTCGTGGCCAGCTCTCACGCATCCGCGAACGACTGCGAGAGATGGACGAACGTGCTCGAGATCTCGCGCTCGAAGTCGTGCTCGACCAGTCGGTATACGTTCGAGATTCGATCGACGGCCTGCGACTCGCCGCCTGGCTCGGTGCGGTGCTGGCCGGACTGGTCGTGTTCGTGTTCCTGCGCAGCATCGTCGCCACCGGCATCATCGTACTGGCCATTCCCCTGGCGATTCTCGGATCCATGATCGGCCTGCTCGCGGCCGGGCAGACGATCAACACGCTCACGCTCGGCGGTATTGCCCTGGCGATCGGTATCCTCGTCGATCAATCGATCGTCGTCGTCGACAACGTGATGCGGCACCTGCAGGCGGGAAAGGCTCCCGGCGACGCCGCGGTGGACGGCGCCGCTGAAGTGGCGCCGTCGATCGTCGTCTCGACGCTGACGTTCGCAGTCGTGTTCCTGCCGATCGTGTTCCTGACCGGGATGGCGAAGTACTTGTTCGCGCCGCTCGGTATGGCTGCGAGCTTCGTGATGTTTTCCTCCCTGATCGTCGCGCTGACGGTCGTTCCCACCTGCTGCGCGCGCTTCCTGCGGCTCGCCGACTCGCGGACCGACGGGTCCTCTCGGCGGCTGGCCGGCTACTCGCGATCGGTCGCGGCCGCGATCGCGCGTCGCCGTGCCGTCGTTCTCGTGGCCGTGCTGGCCGGCCTCGCCGCGACCGTTGTTCTCGGCACGGGCGGGCGCGAGCTGTTCCCCCGCATCGATGCCGCGCAGTTCCAGATGCAGGTGCGCCTGCCCTCGGGCACACGCATCGAGCAGACCGAGAGAACGCTGGCCGAGGTCGAGCGCGAGCTCATCTCCGTGCTCGGCACCGCCGATCCGGAGTATCCGGCGGTCGAGAACTATCCGGATTCCGACCTGCGGATGCTGATCACGAACATCGGCGTGCTGATGGACTGGCCGGCGGCGTACACACCGAACACCGGGCCGATGGACGCGTTCGTGCTCGTGCAGCTCAAGGACGGTCGCCGCGACGTGTTCGAGCTCGTCGAGGAGCTACGGCCGCGCCTTCGAGAGCGATTCCCGCAGGCGGAGTTCTCGTTCGACACCGGAGGCATGCTGTCGGCCGCGCTCAATTCCGGAGAACCGGCGCCGATCCACTTCCAGGTGAAGGGCAGCGACCTCGATGTCCTTCAGGAGCTCGGCGCCCACACCGCGCGTGTCCTGGCCGGCGTGGCCGGCGCCGCTGATGTGCGCGTACTCCAGCGCAACGACTATCCGACGCTCGTCGTCGACATCGACCGCTCCAAGGCCGCGATGGCCGGCATCTCGGTTCGCGACGTGATGCACAACCTCGTGACGGCGACCAACTCGAGCATCAACTTCGAGCCGGCGTTCTGGATCGACGAGCGCAACGGCAATCACTACTTCATCGGCGCGCAGTACCGGGAGAGTGAACTTGTCTCCGCCGAGACGCTCCTCGACGTGCCGATCACGCCGGAGGCCGGCGGCGCTCGTGTTCCGCTGCGCACCGTCGCGACGGTCACGCGCGGAACCGGCCCGTCCTTCGTCAGCCACCGCAACATCACGCGGGTCGTCGACGTCTACGCCGACGTGGCCCCGTCGGCGAACGTCGGCCACGTAGTCGCGGCCATGGAACGCGCGCTCGCGGCGGATCCCGACCTCGCGCTCGAGGCGATTCTCGACGCCCGCGGATCGCGTGCGTATCAGGTCGGCGGCGAGTACGCGGGCCGCGGGTACGTGCTGACGGCGAGCGGAGAGGTGGCCACGATGCGCGCGGCGTTCACCGAGTTCGCCCGTGGTCTCGTGCTGGCCGCCGTGCTGGTCTACCTCGTGATGGTCGCGCAGTTCCGTTCCTTCGTCGATCCGCTGATGGTGCTGGTCACCGTGCCGCTGGGCTTCATCGGCGTGGCCGCCGTGCTCGTGCTGACCGGAACGTCCATCAACATCCAGAGCGTGATGGGCGTGATCATGATGCTCGGCATCGTGGTGGAGTACGGCATCTTGCTCGTCCACTTCGCCAACGCGCGCATGGCCGAGGGCACCGATCCCGAGACCGCGGTGCGCGAGGCGGCCGAGGTTCGCCTGCGCCCGATTCTGATGACGTCGCTGACGACGGTGCTCGCATTGCTGCCGATGGCGATCGGGCTCGGCGGCGCGCAGGCGAACATCCCGCTTGCGCGCGCGATCATCGGCGGCGTCCTGAGCGCCACCGTCCTGACCCTCTACGTGCTGCCATGTCTGTACGTGATGATGAAGCGACCCGAACCGGAGGCCCGCCGTGCCTGATCGCATCGCGAAGATCGTTCCCGTTCTCCTGTCCGCGCTGTGCCTGGCCTGCGGAGATCGCGGAGCTACTCCCACGCAAGCCGATCCCCTGCGAGTCGTGGTGGCCCGGCCCGCTGTCGCGGATTCCCAACGGACGATCGTGATCCCCGGTGGTCTCGAGGCCTGGGAGAGCGCCGCGCTCTACGCCCGCGTCACCGGCTATCTCGAAGAGGTGGCCGTCGATATCGGCGATCGCGTCGAGTCTGGCCGGGTGCTCGCGCGCATCGTCGTCCCGGAGATGAGCGCCGACATCGAACGCGGACGCGCCGAGGTTGCCGCTGCCGGGGCCGAGCTCGTCCGGGCGCGCGCCGAGCGGGAGCTTGCCGGTGTGACACGCACCCGCCTGGCGACACTACGCGAGCGCGAGGCGGGCGCGGTGGCGCAGCAGGCCCTTGACGCGGCGGCTGCCGACGAGCAAGTGGCGGCGGCGGGGATCGAGGTCGGCGACGCTCGTCTCGCGGTCGCTCGCGCCGACCTCGCACGCCTCGAGGCCATGAGCGCGTTCGCCGTCATCCAGGCGCCGTTCGCCGGCCGTATCACACGACGGACGCTTCATCCGGGCGCGCTGGTTCGCGAGGGCAACAGTTCCGATGCCGAGCCGGTAGTCGAGATCTCTCGCACCGACAGGTTGCGACTCGTGTTCATGGTGCCCGAGTCGCTGGTCCCGCACGTCGCCGCCGGCGACGCGGTGCACGTGCGCTTTGACGCGTTCCCGGCGCGGACCGTGGAGGCGTCGATCGCACGCATCGCCGGCGCGCTCGATTCTGCGACTCGTTCCATGCGCGTGGAGGCCGACCTCGCCAACGACGACGGCCGGCTCGCCCCCGGCATGTACGCGTCGGTCGAATTGCGCGTTCGGATGGACGATCCCGGCCGCAGCGTTGCGTCGCGAGCGGTGCGAGGGCAAGGGGCCGATCGCTACGTGCTCGTGGCGGTCGATGACGTGCTGGAGCGCCGATCGGTTTCGGTCGCTTACGACGATGGGCGCCGCGCGGTCGTGGCCAGCGGGCTCACGGGCGGCGATCTCGTCGTGATCGCCGGCTCACCGCTGGCCGTGGAGGGCGTGCGTGTGGCGACGGTGGAGGAGAGCCAGGAGTGAGGAGCGCTCGCGCATCCCTCTGTGGTCTCGCGGCCGCCTGGATTGCCGGCTGCGCTGCGACTGCACCGCCGCCCCCGTCGGTGGCGATTCCGGCTGTCCACGCTGCAGACCCGGCCGCCGTCGCGACCATGTCGCTCGATCCGTCGTCCGCTGCGCAGCCCGACCACACCTTCGCTGCGGGGGAGGTCTCGGCCCAGCGAACGATCACGCTGGCCGAGGTGCTCTCGACCGCCGAATCGGAGGCGGCCGCCGTTCTCGTGGCGGCCGCGCGGCTGGACGCGGCTGCGGGCCGCTCGCAGGCAGCGACCGGAGCGCTGATTCCCGGCGTCGCGGCCCAGTTCGGGGCGAAGCGTCTCGACGGCCGACAGGTCGGCTCGTTCGGCGACGTCGAAGACGTCGAGTTCGATCGCTTCGAGCCGTCGATCGGCCTGTTCTATCGCGTGAACCCCGGGGCTGCCGTCGAACGCTCGCTCGCTGCCGGACGCGAAGCGGCGGCCGCTTCGCTGGAGATCCGCGATGCACGCCGCGTCGCCATGCTGGAAGCGTCGACCGCCTACTTCGAGCTGGTGTTCGCGCTGGCCTCGCTGGAGATCGCCCACGGCCTGGAAGCCGACGCCATGCGGTTTCATGAGATCGCCGAATCGCGTGCGGCGCTCGAAGTGGGACCGGGTAGCGACGTTGCGCGAGCAGAGGTCGAGCTCTCGCGTGCGCGACAGGTCAAGCTGGTCCAGCGCGCGCGCTGGGAGCAAGCCAGCGTGACACTTGCCACGCTGCTGCGCTGGTCGCCGCTTGTGCGCCTGAAGCCGGACGGCGTCGTCGGTGACGCGACGTCGATGGACCCGACCGCGCACACGACCCCGACCGACGCGGCCGAGGCCAGACCGGATCTGCGGGCCGCCCGAGCC
>SPBQ01000054.1 GCA_004525875.1 Myxococcales bacterium | reverse complement strand
CTCCGGACGTGGGCTCGAGAACGCAGCCGCTCGCGCCGGCGTAGACGACGATTGCCACGTGGTCTTCGGTGCGCATCTGGCGGACGAGCTCGGTCAGCGCCTTACGAAGCAGCGGAAGCTTGTTGGCGGGCTGCATGGAGCCCGACACATCGATCAGGAACACGAGATTGCGCGCAGGAACTCGCGACGGTTCGAGCTCGCGACCCTGCAAGCCGATCAGGACCAACCGGTGGTCGTCGTTCCACGGAGCCACCGACAGCTCGGTCGAGACGGAGAACGGATGCTCGCCGTCGGGCTGCGGATAAGCGTAGGAAAAGTAGTTGATCATCTCCTCGACGCGTACGGCTCCCGACGGCGGCAGCGTGCCGTCGTTGAGGAAGCGTCGCACGTTGCTGTACGAGGCGGTATCGACATCGATCGAGAACGTCGACAGAGGCCGCGTTGCAACTTCGACGAAACCCTCCTCGTCGAGTACGTCGTACTGCTCGGTATGGAAGTCGGCAGGCGGCGCCATCGCGTACAGTGCCGCCGCTGGGCGGCCGTTCGGCGCGCGCTCCGCGCGCAGAGCCTGGCTGAACAGCGTCCCCGTCTCGCCGACTTCGACGTCCTGCGGCGAACGACTGGAAAGCCGCCCGATCGCCTTCTCGGATTGCCGATCCTCTGCGCCGGCCTCGACCTGCGTCCTCGGCGTCGAAGTGTGCTTCACCGCAGCCTCGTCGGCCTGGTGGCGCGCGGTGCAGGCCGCCATCACAACGCATGTGGCGGCCACGAGGAACATCGCGACCCGTGTCTGGGATCTCTGCATGAGCCGAACCTCCCGCGACCTCACGGAGAGCGGTCGCTTCACGTGGATGTCAGCCGCATCGACAGCGGCCGCATGGTGGAGAGAGTCGCAGCCGGGGAGGATTCCGGCTCACGTGATCGAGAAAAAAAGTACGGGCGACTGGATTCCGGGCCGAAAACGATCGCCCTCAGGCACGGATCACGGTGCCGGCGTACGCGGTCGCGTCGTAGAGTGATCCCTCCAGGACGCTGCGACCACCGATGATCACCTGCTCGATCCCGATCGGGAAGCAATCGGGTCGGTCGAAGCTGGCGGTGTCGGCCAGCTTCGCGGTGTCGAGCACGACCAGGTCGGCCGCCGCACCGACTCGGACGTAGCCGCGATCGCTCCATCCGAGACGCTCGGCAGCCGCACCGGTCATCTTGTAGACCGCCTCCTCCAGGCCGAACAGCCCCTCCCGGACGTAGGTCGAGAGCACGCGCGGGAACGTCCCGTAGCTGGCCGGGTTCTGGTGACCATGCTCGGTCACGAAGGTATCGGTCTCGATCGTGCAGAGAGGGTGGGCGAGAACAGCGCGCAGCGCGCTCTCGTCTTCGCTATCGCCGCTGTACTTGTGGATGAGCACGCGAGCATTGCGGTGGCTCTCGATCACCAAGCGCGCGTAGAAGTCCCAGATGTCCATGCCCGCGCGCTTGGCGGCCTCGCCGACGAACAGCCCGTTGAGCTCGTCGAAGCGCGCGTCGTTCGCGTTCATGATCTGGATATCTTCGAGATGGAAGCCGATGCGCGCGAACGCATCCTCGCCGAACGCGCGCAACCCCGCCATCTGTTCCGGATCCTGAAGGATCGACTCCAGCGCGGGCAACAGCTCGGGAGGGAAGATCACGCTCGCCGTCGTGTTGCCTGCGGTGTACGGGAACGCGTCGAACGCGACGTCGAGCCCACGCGCGCGCGCGGCCTCGATGGCAGCGATCGCGTCGTGATGGGACGGCCAGGTATTGCGGCCGACGAAGATCAGATGACTGATCTGCACACGCGCTGAGGCGGCCTCGCCGACCGACAGGATCTCGTCGATGGCGCGCAAGTTGTGCAAGCGTGGATCGTCGTCCGTGTACACGCCGCTCGTGCAGCTATAGGCGCGCAGATGCGATGTGAAGAGCTTGCCCGCACGCGCGGCCCAGCCGGCGAAGGCGGTGAGCTCGTCGATCGACGCGAAGATGCCTGGGGGATAGCCGAGACCGGTGCTGACGCCGATGGCCCCCTCCTCCAGAGCGTTGCACGTGAGCCGCTCCATGGCCGCCAGCTCCTCCGGACCGGGCGGGCGAGGGTCGAGGTGACCGCTCACGGCCGCACGGACCGCGCCGTGCCCGACGAGTTGGGCCACGTTGAGCGCGACGCCGCCCGCTTCCAGCACCGACAGGAAGCCGTCCATCGTCGTCCAGCGAAGATCCAGGGCATCGTCGACGATCAGCCGGCTGGCCTCGACGGCCGCCGTGCGGCTACGCGCACTCACCGGCGCGGGGCTGAAGCCGCAGTTGCCTCCCACCAGGGTCGTCATGCCCTGGCGCACGAAGGGCTCGACCAGCGAGCCATGGTCCTCGCCGGCGACGAGCCAGTCGGCGTGGCTGTGGATATCGATGAAGCCGGGAGTGACCGTCCGTCCACGGCAATCGATGCGATGTTCCGCCTCTGCGTCGGCGAGCGCTCCGACGGCACCGATACGGCCGTCGCTCACGGCCACGTCGGCGTCGAAGCCGGCAGCGCCGGTGCCATCGATCACGGTGCCGCCTTCAAGAATGAGGTCGAAGGTCACGGCTTGCCGCTCCGTCAGTCGCGCACCACGATCACGCCGCAGGCGATGCGCGCGCCGGCCGCTCCGGTCGGCTGGCTCTCGAGATCGTCCGCCCCCGCGTGAACGATGACCGACTTCCCGACGATGCTGCGCGGGCCGGACAGCGAGAGCTGCTCGTCGACGCGGTCATAGGCGGCGATACCGGTCGAGGGATCGGGCGCAAGATTGCCAAGATCTCCGACGTGGCGCCCCGCCGAATCGGTGAGCGGGCTGCCGTGCGGCGAACCGTCGGGATTGAAATGTCCACCGGCCGACGTGCCGTCACGCGCGCTGCAGTCGCCGCGCTCATGAACGTGAAAGCCGTGCAGATCGCCGTGCAGCCCCACGACCTTCGCGACCACACGGACCCCGCCATCCGGTTCGGGGATGAACTCCACCTCGCCGGATACGGTGTTGCCGGCCGTCGGCTGCAACAGGGCCACCACCGGGCTCGGCGTCGAGTCTGCCGCATCGGCAACGGGCTCGGACTTCGCCGGCTTGCCGTTCGGGGCGTCCCCACCGCCACGGCATGAGGCCAGGGCACAGATCATCAAAAGGCAGGTCGAGATCGCCAGCGGTGGAAACACGCGTGTGAAGGCGGGCCGGGGGGCGCGGCCAGTCGTGAAGGGCATCGCCGAGCTCATCTCAACTGCTATGA
Organism: Myxococcales bacterium; assembly: GCA_004525875.1. The sequence goes on along the minus strand of SPBQ01000054.1, from coordinate 6,228 downwards.
CGGGAGCGAGGGGCGGACGCAACGCGCCGCGCTACCACCGGTGCAGCTCCGGCAGCACCTCGCGCGAGAACAGCCGCATGCTGCTCTCCGCTTCCTCGATCGACATGCCGCCGTAGTTGACGATGCAGTTGAGCTCGAACGCGCCCAGCAGCTCGCGCCGCCATCGAATCTTCTCGAGGATCTCCTTCGGGGTCCCCCACGCCTGGATCTGACAGTAGGTGTCGGCCGCCGCCTCGACGCCGACCGCTTTGAACATCTCCATCGAGCTCGCGTAGTACTCGTAGCCCTTAGCCTGCTTGAAGTGCTCGCTGAACAGCTCGTAGTGATCGATGATCGAGAGGAAGTAGTTCGACATGTACTGCATCGCCAGGTCGTGGGCGGCCTGCGAGCTCTCGTGACAGAACATGAGATCGCCGGTCAGGGGCGCCGGCGGCTCGCCACCATGAGCCTCGCGATACGAGACGCGATACTGGGCGAGTGCACCCTCGGCAAAGATCTCCCACGGTGTCTGCGAGAACACCATGAGACGACCGCCGAGCTTGCCTGCCTGGATCACCGATTCGGGTGAGACACCGACGCAGTAGATACGATCGGCGAAGTCGGTGAGCGGACGCGGGCGTACCGGTGTCCGCACCTGTGGATAGTACGGCCCCGCGCCCTCGACATACCCAGTGCGCAGCCCATCGATGATCATGGCTGCGCCTTCGTCGAAGCGATCGCGAGACTCGTCCATGTCGATACCGAAGTGCCCGTACTCCACGCGCGCCAGGCCACGCCCCATGCCGAGCACCGCACGGCCCCCCGACAGGTGATCGAGAAACACCATCTTCTCGACCACGCGCAGGGGATCGTTCCACGGCACGATCACCGCACCGGTGCCGAGCTTGATGCGCTTGGTGCGGCCGGCCAGGTAGCTCAGCAGCTGGACGTTGTCCGGACAGGCCGAGTAGTCGGTGAAGTGATGCTCGGTGGGCCAGTACGTATCGAAACCGAGCGGCTCGGCTTGATCGGCCAGCCTGAGCTCGTTGCGGACCATGTCCGCGTCGTCCATGCCGCCCTTGTAGTTCTGGAAGATCGCGAGAACGCCGACGTCCATTGGTTTCCCCCTGCGTCCGCGGCATACGAGCACACGGGCCGGCGCAGGATTGTGATCGTGTCCGGACGGTGAGTCACGTCCGGTCCGCCTGCGGCCGGTCCTGGAGGCATCGCGACGACCTGTATAGGTTACGCTCCTCGATCGCCTTGCCCGATACCACTGACACGCTCCGTACGACGCTGGTCGTACTGTCGGTCCTGCTCCTGGTCTGCCTTGGCCGTGGGCTGGGCTCGGTCGCGCTCATCGATCCCGACGAGGGCCGCAACGCGGCGGTGGGGGCCGAGATGGCCGCGTCCGGGAACTGGGTCGTGCCGCACTACAACGGACTGCCCTACCTCGACAAGCCCGTGCTGCTGTTCGCGGCGATCGGCATCTCGACCGTCGTGCTCGGGCGCAGCGAGCTGGCCGCACGGCTACCCGCCCTGGTCTTCACACTGGCGACCGCCGTGCTACTGATCCTGCTCGGCCGACAACTGTACTCGACCGATACCGGAGCCCTCGCCGCCGTCGTCCTGCTGTCCTGTCCGCTCGTGCTCGCCTTCGCACGCATCGTCATCTTCGACGCGGTGATGATGTTCTGGATGACCGCGTCCCTGGCGGGCCTGTATCTGGCGCTCGAGGAGGACAGCACAACAGGCGCGGCCCTCGCCTGGGCCGCCGCCGGTGCGGGCGTGCTCACCAAGGGACCGGTCGGGCTCGCGCTGCCGGTTCTCGTCGGCCTCGCCCATTGCCTCGTCTCCGGGCGATCGCCGCGACGGGCCCGTACGGGGACCGGGCTGCTGGTGTTCGCGGCCGTGGTCGGGCCGTGGTTCGCCGCCGTCGTCTGCGCGCATCCCGAGTTCGCGCACTACGCCTTCGTGCGCGAGACGTTCGAGCGCGTTGCCACCGATCGCATGGAACGCACGGCGCCGTTCTACACCTTCATCGTGCTGCTACTCGCTGGCGCGTTGCCGTGGATCATCGTGCCGCTGTGCGCGCCGGCCCGCGTCGCCGGATGGTGGCGAACGCGTCGTGAAGAAACGTCGCGGGAGAGCTACCTTCTGCTCTGGATCTTCGTCCCGATCGCGTTCTTCACGCTCTCCCAGTCGAAACGACTGGGCTACATCCTGCCGGTCTTTCCCGCGGTCGCGCTGCTCACGGCCCACCTGTCGCTCTCGGCCCCACGAGCTGTACGGCACGCGGTGTCCGTGACCGCAGCCGCGGCACTCATCATCGGACTGATCGGTCTCGGCGCGGGTTCATGGATCGCCGGCCTCGTCGATCCGAGCTACGAGACGCTGCCCGCCATCGTGGCAGGCGCGGCTCGGCGTTGTGGGGCGGGCCTGCTGCTCGTGGCCGCGCTGGGCCTGTGGGCGCGACGCAGCGGCCACTCGGCGCACGCTGTCGCCGTCCTTGTTGCGTTCATCGTCGTCCCCGCCCTCAGCGGGCATCCGGTGCTCGCGGCGATCGCCGAGCAGCGTTCGGCGCGCGAGCTGGCCGCTGCAATCGAGGCGGTCGACACCGAGTCGGAGGCGGCTGTTCGCGTGGTAGCGATCGCTCGCGTTCCCCCCTCGTTGCCGTTCTACCTGGGCCGTGCGGTACTGATTGCGACCGACGACGGAACCGCCATCCGCAGCAACTACGTGCAGGAGTACCTCGACGAACTCAGGCAGCAACCAGGCTCGACGCTGCGCGCGGGCGGCTGGTGCCGCGACGCGGCCGCAGCGTGCAGCGAGCCAACGATCTTCGTCACCCATCGCAAGAACTCGGACGTGGTGAGCGAGCTCGAGGGAGCGATGCCTCCGATCGCCGCGTCCGGACGCTACGCGGCGTTCGGTCCCTGCGGACGCTGACGATGTGCGGGATCTACGGCTCCTTTGACGATCACGCGCTGCCTCCGGGCGAGGAGGCACGCGCACGCACGATGGCCTCGCTGGTCGCCCATCGCGGCCCCGACCACGACGGCGTCTTCATCACGGCCAGCGCCATCCTCGGCTGCCGACGCCTCGCCATCGTCGATCCGTCTGCGCAGGCGGCCCAGCCGTTCACGAGCCCGGACGGGAAAGTTGCGCTGGTCTGCAACGGCGAGATCTACAACGCACCCGAGCTGCGCAGGCGATACGCCAGCCGCTATCCGTTCCGCAGCGACCACAACGGCGTGGAGCCCGTTCTCGCGCTCTACCTCGACCACGGCGAGGCCGCGATCGCCGAGCTCGACGGAATGTTCGGCCTCGCGATCTACGACGGACGCGCACAACGACTGCTCCTGGCCCGCGATCGTGCCGGGGAGAAACCGCTGTTCTACACCCGACGCGCGCTCAACGGCGCGACCGCGACCACGCTGCGCTTCGCCTCGGATACCCAGGCGCTTCTCGTCGGCGCGACCTGCGCGCCGGCGCTGTGCATGCAAGGGCTCGCCCAGTACCTGCAGCTCGGCTACACGCTTGCGCCCCACACCATCTTCGAGGACATCGCCTCACTGGAAGCGGGACAGCTGCTGATCGCCGATCGTGACGGCATCCGCCTTCGCCGCTACTGGGATGTTGCGGAAACCCACACAGGGACGACGGTGGCCACGCCCCGGGAGACTCCCGAGCGAATCGAGAGTGCGGTCGCCGCACAGGCGGTTGCCGACGTACCGGTCGGAGTCTTCCTGTCGGGCGGCGTCGATTCCTCATTGCTCGCAACCACGCTGGTGCGAACTCTACCGGCCTCCGATGTCCACACCTACGTCGCGCGTTTCGACCGCGCGGGCTACGACGAGTCGCCCCTGGCCTCGGAGATCGCGGCCCGTCTCGGCACCCGGCACCACGAGGTAGACGCCGGCCAGGCCTCCTTGCTGCGTGCGCTGCGCACCTACGCCGACAGCGTCGGCGAACCGGTCGGTGACCCCGCGCTTCTTCCCGCCATCCTGCTATCGGAGGCGGCATCCCACGACGTCAAGGTGGTGCTGTCCGGGGAGGGCGCCGACGAGCTGTTCGGCGGTTACCCGACCTATCTCGGCCACCTGTGGGCGGGCCGCACTGCCGCACTCCCGGCCACACTGCGCAGCGGTGCGCTTGCCGTTGCGGGTCGCCTCCCTCGCGGTGCCGGCGCAGTCCCCCTTGGTTTTCTTCTGCGCCGCTTCCTCGAGGAGGCGGCGCTACCGGCGGCCGAACGCCACATGCGGTGGTTCGGAGCGCTCGGACCGGGCGCCTTCGCACAGCTGGGCGGCGAGGGGAGGGCTGTGAGCGCCGAAGACCAGGCGCTCGCGATCTGGGAACGGACGGGAGTGAACGAGGCGGATCTCACGCGCGCCATGCGCTTCGACGTCACGACCTATCTCGCCGAGAACCTCTTCACGAAGATCGATCGCGCGACCATGCTCTCGAGCATCGAGGCGCGCGCACCGTTCGTCAGTCGCGCCGTCATGGACCTGGCGCTCGCTCAGCCGGCCGCCAGCGCCGTCCACGGCCTGACGACCAAGCGGTTGCTCAAATCGGCCGCCGCGCTGCGCGTGCCTCCGGCGGTCGTCCGGCGCCGCAAGCGCGGCCTGTCGGTTCCGGTGAGCGAGTGGCTGTGCGGGGCGCTGCGCGAGGAAGCCGATGAGCTGCTCTCACCTGGATCGCTCGAACGGCTCGGTCTGGCCCGTCCCGGGCGGATCACGCAGATGCTCGGCGAGCACCGCGCGGGACACGCGGACCACGGCCGCAAGCTCTGGCCCGTCCTGTCGCTACAGTTGTGGTACGAGCGCTGGGTCGCCGGTTTCGACGCCCTGCGCTTCAGCGTGGATCAGGCCGAGCGTGCGCGCTCGGCCATCGTCGTGGGCTCGTCCGCGTCGTCACCGAAGCGCAGCGCGCCGGCGGGGGCCCGCAGCTCGGTCACACGGTAGTCGAGCGAGCGCGCCTGCATCCAGCGCAGCGCGAGCAGATCGACGATCGTCACGCCGAGACGATCGAGGATGCCATAGTTCGACTTGCCGTGCCGACGTGGCCTGTGACCCACCGGGCACTCGACGACTCGCGCGCCTTCCATTGCCAGCAGCACAGGCAGGAAGCGGTGCATTCCCGCGAACGGCCGGATGCACCGCAAGAACTCCGTGCGCATCACTCGCAACGAGCACCCGACGTCGGTGACGTGGTCTCCGGTCACGCGGCTGCGCACGCCATTGGCCACGCGCGACGCCGCTCTGCGCAGCCACGGGTCGTTGCGCGCCGCGCGTACACCGTTGACGACGTCAGCGTCCGTATCTTCGAGCATCTCCAGAAGCCGAGGGATATCGGCCGGATCGTTCTGCAAGTCGGCGTCGACGGTAACGGTCACCTCACCGCGTGCGGCCGCGAAACCGGCGGCGAGAGCGGCGCTCTGGCCGTGCTGGCCGTCGAGCAGGAGAACACGCACACGCGCCTCGCGGCGGGCGAGGGCGGTAAGCCGTTCGCGGCTGGCGTCAGTACTCCCGTCGTCGACGAAGATGAGCTCGCAACGCCCGGGCAGGCGAGCCGCCACAGCCGCAAGCTCACAGGTGAGCTCGTCGAGGCTGTCGGCCTCGTTGTGAACGGGAACGACGATCGAGATGTCCGGCCTGGTACTCACGTCCGGCGCGGCGGTCGCCGCTGACCCGGCAGTCTATGCGGGACGCGGGAATCGGCCAAGCCGCGATCTGCGCTGTGCCGGAGCGCGGTCCGTGGCCGCCGCGGTCCGCGGGGGCCCGGTGGCCGCGACCGCGTGGCGACCCTCAGTTCAGCTCGCGCTCGAGCTTGATCGTGCCGAAACCAGTGCGCGGGCAGGCACCGGCACTGGTGTTGTTCGAGCAGTCGGCCATCACCCGCCCCGTGTCGCCGCGACTGGTGAGATTGCGCTTGGCCGTCGCCATGTGAGCGCTGCAACCGCCGGCCGTGCTGTTCATCCGCAGCTGTCCGGCGAGGTACTCCTTCTCGCTGTCGCGCGAGTAGCGAAGGCTGCCCGCCGGCAGGCACCAACCCGCGGGCCGCCGCGAGGCCCAGTTGTCGGCCTGGTAGGTGACGATATTCGCGTTCACCTGGCCGCTGATGGCGTACTTGCCGTAGCCGGAGCCGCTGATGCGGTTCTCTGTAACATTTCCCCGGATGACGTTCGCGTTCTGCGTCAGCGGCCACGTAGCGGCGAATCGTGCGCCGCCTTCGAAGACGATGCCG
>SPBQ01000535.1 GCA_004525875.1 Myxococcales bacterium | reverse complement strand
GCGAGGGCAAGCCACGCAAGTACGGTTTCTTCGGCTCGGCCGGCTTCGACTACGACACGAACGTGAGGCTCGAGCCCGATCAGGCAGGCCTCGTCAACGCGGGCGACCCCGCCGATGGTCGCGCCGTGCTCACGCTCGGCGGCTGGTATGTCCCCGTGCAGACCGACCGCTTCGAGCTATCACTCGGCTACGGCTTCTTCCAGAGCCTGCACTTCGACCTCGACGCGAACAACCTGATGGGACACCGCGCAAGCGTGGGCGTGGCCAGCAACGTCGGGCGTGTCGAGTACGGGCTCACGGGCCGTTTCGACTACTATCTGAGCCCGCTTCGCATCAACGCGGGGGGAACGTCGAGCGGCTCGCTGGCAAGCTTCAGTACCGATGGCCGCGTGCAGCCGTGGCTCAGCGTGCCCAGCATTCTTGGGGAGACCGAGCTGTTCTATCGCTACCGCTCGCGCGACTACTACAACGAGGGTATCGGCACGACGCAGGACGGCGACAACAACGCCTTCGGTCTTCGTCAGTACTACCCGCTCGGGCAGCGAGGCTTCGTGCTGGCGGGCTACCGCTTCGACAGCGAGGACAAGTCGAACGACGCCGGCGCCCCGTTCCAGTACGACGGTCACCGGGTCGAGGCCGGTGTCGGGTGGCAATTCCCGCTCGCGATCTATGCCAACGCGGGGTACGCCTACAAGCACGAGAAGTACGGCGCCGCGAGCCTTGGGCGGCGCGACGACGAGCACGATCTCTCTTTCGTCCTGCGCCGACCGATCGCTTCGCACATCAACCTCGTGGGCGGCTATTACGGCAAGTTCCACGACTCGACGCAGAACGTCTTCGAGTACGATCGACACATCGGTTCGGTCGCGCTCGAGCTTGCTTACTGAGCGGCTTGCGCCGCCCGTACGGCGCCCGGCTGCCGAGACCCGAGCCGGAACACGATTTGCTCCGAGGAAAGGACCGGCACACGTCGTGTCCGGAGGTAGGATACAGTTCATGAACACGCGATACGCTCTATGTTGTGCGGCGATCCTCGTGATCGCCGGAACCGCCGATCTGGTGGCGGCCGAGCAGGCCGGCACCTTCATCGCTGTCGAAGGCAAGGTCGAGATCGGCCGCGAGCAAAGCTTCGCGCAGGCCCGCGTCGGCGACGCCGTGAACGTCGGCGACGAGGTGCGCACGGGCCGTCCCGGACGGGCGCGCATCGCGTTTCGAGATCGCTCGACGCTGAACGTCGCCGACGAGTCGAGAGTCGTGATCGACGAGAACGTGTTCGACGTCGCCGAGGGGACGTTCAAGTCCTACCTGAAACTGCTGGAGGGCAAGGTCCGGGCCCTGGTGACGGAGTACTACGACGACCCCACCGCCAGCTACCAGATCGAGACCGCCACGGCCGTCTCGGGCGTTCGCGGAACCGAGTTCGTGGTGGCGTACGAGCCCGCTGATACGCGCACCGAAGTCGTCGGGCTCACCGGAAAGGTCGCGGTGCGCGGTCTTCACATGCGTGACGAGACCGGCGTCTTCATCACCAGCGGCAAGTTCACGACCGTGAACCAGGGCGCCGCGCCCACACCGCCGCGCGACGTTAGCCCTCAGCAGATGCGTGACTTCCTGCGCGGGCTCGCGCTGACGATGACCGTCCCGGGTGGTGGATCGGGTGAGCCGCCGGTTGTCGCTCCTGGCGGTGGTGGCGGCGGCGATGCACCCGGCGCGGTGCCGAGCGGCGGGGGAGCGCTGCCCGACGATCCGGTCGCCGACGGTGCGGATATCCCGGTCGACGACCGTGCACCGGCCGCAGCCGGCGGCGATCCGGTGGCCGGCGTGCCCACGGGTGCGCCGAACACGCCGCGTCCGGGCGACTCGGACGATCCTCGAACGCCGTCCGATGTCGCCGACCAGCCGATCGAAGAGCTCGGCGAGATCGGCGTCCAGTTCTGAAGCCGGACGGCTGGCGCCGGATAGCTCACTCTGCGAGCTATTGAGCCCTGCGCAAATACTGTCCCATGCTGTGGCCCGGGGGTGGTGGATGATGAGACCTTCGGGAAGCGCAAGAGGATTTGGAGAAGCGGCCCGCTCATCGACCCGGCCTGTTATCGATGCAGTGAAGTCTCCGCCCTTACAACCGGGCCTCGAGCATTCCGCACGGAATGTGGGCTGTTGCTGCGGCGCTTGCCCCGCATGAAGCTTCTCCCGAAATCCAGATCCGCCTCGTATTGATTGTGGG
>SPBQ01000415.1 GCA_004525875.1 Myxococcales bacterium | reverse complement strand
GTGCTCCTCGCGAATCTCGTCGAGCCTGCAACGCCCCGGGTGGGCGAGGTCGCGACGAAGGAAGGGCTCGGCCATCTCGTCGCCTGAGAACGGTGTCGTTGCGGCCTCGCCGGCGGCAGCGGATGTGTCGGATCCGTCGGAGGAGAGCGGGCCCATCGGGTAACGGGTTCGCGACCGATCACCGTTCGCGACGTGGTCGAAGACGGAGAGCCCGAGCGGCGAGATCAGGCTCATCCGGAACGAATCGGGCTTGGCGACGATCACGACGCCGTCGAGCTCGCGGTCTTCCTGTTCGCCGTTGCGGATGCGAACCGTGAAGCGCGCGCGCAGCGTCGAGACGCGATCCTCTCGGGCGCGGACGAAGCGGAGAAGCTCGTCGGGGTCTAGATCCCGCGGCTCGGTGCGGGGTACCACCGGCCCTGCGGCCGGCTCCGGCAGGCGCGGCGGCGTGGCGCCGCGGCAGGCCGCCAGCGCCATCGCGCTCGAGGTCGCCAACGCGAGCACTCGCAGCGTCGAGACGGAGTTGCTGCGCGAGGCGCTCACGGAGGGGCGTCGTCGGTCGAGAACGCGGCGTCGGGAATCGTCGCGTTGCGCTCGACGTCATGGAGGCGAAGCTCGAGGCTGTCCCCGACGCCGTTCGTCATTCGGATGCTCTGCACGAACAGTTCGGGGCCGGCGAGCTCGAGCGCGAGCGAGGACACACTGATCTTGAGCTCCGGCGTGAGTGCAGAGAGCATCACGTCGGCGCTGTTCTCGTGGCAGCTGGCGGTCACGTCGAAGGCATCGGTCAGGGCCTCGATGTTGCCGGTGAACACCGCGCCGAGTCGCCGCAGCAGCGCGGAGGGTCCGATGGCGGCGGGGATCGCATCATCGGTCGCGATCCCCGGGATCGACAGGCGATCGCCGTCGATGATCACGCGAAGCGCCGTCGGTTCATCGATCCGCCACGCGATCCGGTTCGGCCGCTTGAATGTGAGCCGACCGGTCGACTCGAGCGGTTGCTCGAGAAGAGCGAGCTTCTTGGTCTGGCGTACCCGCGCGGTAAACGAGCCGAGATCCGCGTTGGCGCGTGCGATGACGGCGAGGCAGCGAGCGCGGTCGCCGTCATCGTCGCCTCCGTAGGCTGCGGCAGGCGTGAGCTCGACGACCGTAGCCAGCACGACGCCCGTGACCAGGGCCCAGACGCCTCGTGCCGCTCGCCGCACGGGTTTCAAGCGGTCGAGCGATTCTCGATGATGAAGTCGGCGAGCGCGTCGATCGAGGCGAAGGCCACCTGACCCACATCCTCGTCCGGGATGCTGACCTGGTAGTCCTCCTCGACGAGCAGGGCGAGCTCCAGTGCGTCGATCGAATCGAGGCCGAGCCCCTCGACGAAGATCGGCTCCGCGTCGCCGATATCGGCCGGCGCGATGTCTTCGAGCCGGAGGCCTTCGACGAGCAGGGTCTTCAGCTGTCGCTTGAGATCGTTGCGGTCCACGGTGCGGTGCTGTCGCATAGCAAGCTCGACGGGATAGAGCCACCTCAGAAACGCTGGCTCGATCCGAACAGGACCTCGACGGGCCCCGATTCGTCGACGCGGGTGGCGAGCTCGAGGAATGCGACGTGCGGGAAGAAGCCCATGAAATCGTAGTGCGCGGCCAGTCCGATGCCCACGCCGACGGCGAACTGGCCAACCTTGTAGACGCCGCCGGGATCGTCGTCCACGCGGCCGGCGTCGACGAACACCCGCAGCTCTGCGCGTCGCATCACGAGCAGGCCGAGCAGGTTGAGGTCGACCTCGGGATAGATCGCCTGGCGCAACTCGGCACGGATGAGCAGGATGTTGCGCTCGAGCTCCTCGCGGGCGCCGATGCCGCGGATCGAGCGGCTGCCGCCGAGGCTGTACTGACCCTGGATCGGGACCTGACCGGCCTGGCCGTCGCCGAGCGGCTGGTTGAACCCGTTGAGCAGCTCCAGGGCGGCGATCGTGCGGTACGAGCCCAGCGGCTGTGTGAACGCCGCCCGTGCGCCGGCGCGCACGTAGTCGTAGTCTCCGCCGAGTGCGTCGTCGAACCAGTCGACGAACAGCCCGAAGCGGCGCTCGCGCGTGGCCTTGTTGGCGAACAGGACATTGGTGAAGTCGTAGCGCAGCCCGAGGGCCGTCTGGTTGCCATTGTTGCGCACCAGCGGACGGCTCTTGTCGCGGAAGTCGGAGGCGAGGGCCTGGAAGGTGTAGAAGCCGTAGAGGTTGTGCCGGTAACGGGTCGCGTCGATGACGGGCCCGAAGTGCAAGCGCGGGCCGAACACGAAGCCGCCCCAGCGATCGGTCCAGATACCGGCGAGTCCGAGGTCCTTGTGGTAGTCGCCACGGTTGCGGCCGATAACGAGCATGCCGACCCCGAAGTCGGTGGAGCTCACCTCGACGCTCGCCGCGCCGACAACGATCTCGCGCTGCGGTCGCCGCGCGTTGTCGTCCAACCGATCCTCGATGAGTCGGTCGGCAGGGTCGATGACGACACGTGAGGTCTTTTCCTCGCTTTCGATCTCCAGCGTGGCCGTGCTGCCGTGCCCTTCCCAGCGCGTATCGACGGGCGCTCCGCGGCGGGCGCGCAGCCGTACGGTGACGGGTTCGACGATCTCACGCGAGGAGTCCCGCTTGATCTGCACGACGCTGCGATACCCCGACGGTGCGGGCTGGTCGAGATCGAGCGTACCGAATCGGTAATTGATCGCGGGGTAGCGCTGCAGCCACTGATCGAAGAGCGGTTCGAGATCTTGCCCCGAGACCTCGGAGGCGCAGTCGCGCAAGCGGATGTCGGTCAGCGTGCAGTCGTCGATCACGCGATCGAACGTCTCGCGCTGGACCCACTGATCGAGCTTTCCCATCACCACGCGGCCTGGCGGCAGGTCGTTATTGAACGAGGTTATCTGCGCGTGCAGGGGGTCGGCCGTGCGCGCGTGCTCGAAGAACGATTCGGTGAACGGGATCTGCGGATTCTTCTCGAAGCGGTCGACCACCGAGAAGATGTCGAAGATGCGAATCCAGTCCTTGACGCTGCGCGCGCCCGGGTAGGCCGCCTCGAGGTGCCGCCGCGCCAGCTCGCGCGAGAGTCCCTCGCGCACCCAGACGTAGTCGCTCGTGGGCTCGCGGCGCGCGACGCTTGGCCGGATCATCTCGGCGTAGACGGCCTGGGCGAGCTGGACCTCGTGGAACGGGCGGATCTGCGGGTTCACCTTGAGCGTGCGGTCGGAGATCAGGAC
>SPBQ01000527.1 GCA_004525875.1 Myxococcales bacterium | reverse complement strand
GTGCCCGACCGCACCTCGGTGATGACGGCCTTGATCCGGGAGCCCTGCTCGTATCTCTCGCCGTCGACCTGCTCCGAACGCGGGAGAAGGGCCTCGACGCGGCCGAGATCGACGAGAACGTTGTTTCGATCACCGGCCTGCTGGACGATGCCGGTGACGACCTCACCCTGGCGATCGATGTACTCGTCGTACATCATCATCCGCTCCGCCTCGCGGATGCGCTGCTGGATCACCTGTTTTGCCGTCATCGCGGCGATACGTCCGAACCCCTCGGGCGTCGCGTCAGCTCGGACCATCAGCTCCTCGGGAACCTGCGCCCAGTCCAGCTCGAGATCGGCGTCGCTGACCAGCGTGTGCTGTCGCTCGCCCGTCTCCTCCTCGATCCGTTCGAGCTCGTCGATCGCAGCCTCGCGAGCCTCGTCGACGAGCCGCTCCTCGAGGTCCGCCGGAATCTCGATCGAGAAGACCCTGAAGTCTCCCTCCTCGTCGAGAATGACCTCTGCGTGACGGGACGCGCCCGGCGTCTTCTTGTACGCGGCAAGCAACGCGTCCTCGAGCGCCGCTACGAGGGTGCCGGCTTCGATGCCCTTCTCGCGCTCGATCGTGCGAATGCCTTCCATGATTTCCTGGGTCATGACGTCACCTAGCCCTCATCGATCAGATTGCCCCGGACGATCGCGTCGTACGGGATGTCGAGCTCCGCGTCGCCGTCGGCGATCCGGAGGCTCCGTTCCGCCGCGGCCACAACCGGGCCGCGAAACTTCTTCTTGCCGGAGATCTCCCCGGCCGTGCGAATCCGAACGTCCTGGCCGATCACGGCACGGAAGTGCTCCGGCCGGCGGAGTGGCCTGTCGAGCCCGGGCGACGAGACATCGATCGCGTACGTGCCTCGATAGTCCGACAGGATCTCGGTCACCCGCGCGCACAATGCGTGGTCTACCCCGGCGGCGTGATCGACGTAGACGCAGAGCCTGCTGGGCGACAGCAGTTCGACGGCGAGCACCTCGACGCCGGGTACGGCGCGCTCGACCGCCGGGACGATGTCCCGTGTGAGCTTCCGTTCCGTTGCGACCATGTCTGCCATCCTGTCTCCTCGTTCGCCCGAGACGACGTTTCCTCAACAAAAATGGGCGCTCGTGCGCCCATTTCGTCAAGCCATGAAATGCGGTGTCGGAAGGATAGCACCGGCCGGACGCGGGGGTGGCGACGGCGGCCGAGTCAGTCGAGCACGATCGTGACAGGCCCGTCATTGACAAGCGCGACGCTCATCCGTGCCCCGAAGGTGCCCGTGGCGACAGCGACTCCCTGTGCCGCCAGGGTGGCGCAGAATCGCTCGATCAGCGATCGAGCGTGCTCGTGCTGCGCGGCGTTCGAGAAACTCGGGCGGTTACCGCGTGACGTATCGGCGATGAGGGTGAACTGACTCACGACCAGAGCCTCTCCGCCGACATCGACGATCGAGTGATCGAACTTGCCGCCCTCGTTCTCGAAGATGCGGAGGCGAGCGACCTTGACGGCGAGAGCGTCCGCATCCTTGGCCTCGTCGCCGGCAGCAGCGCCCACAAGGATCAGCAGCCCTCGGCCGCACTCTCCGACGACCGCCTCTCCAACCGCAACGGAGGCGCTCGTGACCCGTTGGACGACCGCTCGCATTCCGTCAGTCTCCACCAAAATGAGCCCTGCCCGCGAAATCCCTCAACCAGGGGAGTAAGGCTGCCGATACGAGGGAAATGGAGGCAGCCAGGAACCCGTGGCCCGCTCTCGGGACGCTCCTCGTGCGCGACGGCGCTGTAACACCCGAGCAGCTCGAGATCGCCCTGCTGGAGAAGCGGCTCAAGCCAGAACTTCGTCTTGGCGAGATCCTCGTCACGAACGGCTTTGCAACCCGGCTGCAGGTGACGCGCGTTCTCGCCGAACAGCACGAACTGGAGTTCATCGAGCTCGACATCGCCTCGATCGAGCTCGAAGCTGCACTGCTCTTGCCAGAGGCGCTGGCACGCCGATACGGAGCGATCCCGATCAAGATCACCGAGGACGGCTACGTCCTCGTGGCCGTATCCGATCCGACCAACATCATGTTCTCGGATGACCTGCGTCTTGCCCTGGGGATGCCGGTGCGGATCTGCGTGGCCTCGCCGGAGGCGATCGCCACCGCGATCACGCGGCTGAACGACAGCGCGACCATCGAGATCGAGGACGTCGTCACGACCGCGGCGGAGACCGAGGACGACGCGACGGTGCTCGACCTGAATCACGACACCCCGGCCGTTGTCTTCATCAACCGCTCGATCGCGAAGGCGCTCGACCTCGGGGCGTCGGACATCCACTTC
>SPBQ01000008.1 GCA_004525875.1 Myxococcales bacterium | reverse complement strand
GCGCGCTACCAGACTGCGCCACACCCCGAAGGGTCCGATTCTCTCCGTAAGTCAGCGGCTTTTCAAGGCGACCGCAGAAGTCTCGGCCGAAACGAGGAAGCCGCGACGGCCGAGTTCTGCGAGCAGGGCCTCCACGGCGTCGGCGCGTTGGCTATGCGCGTTCTTTTCCTCGGGGCTTACCTCACCGAACGTGAAGCCGAGGTCGGGCCGGAAAAAGACCGAATCATACCCGAAGCCGTTGGCCCCACGCTCCTCGTCGATCACGAGCCCCTCGCAGCGCCCGTAGCTGAGGACCTCCGTACCGTCGGGCAGGACAAGCGCGAGGACGCACACGAACGCGGCCCGTCGATCCTCGATCCCCGCAAGCGTCTCGATGAGCTTCACGTTGTTGGCGTGGTCGTCGCATCGAGGACCCGCGTATCGAGCCGAATAGACGCCGGGAGCACCGTCGAGCGCCTCGACGGCCAAGCCTGAATCGTCCGCGAGCACCGGGAGGTTGGTTGCGCCGGCTGCGTGACGCGCCTTGATCAAGGCGTTCTCCTCGAAAGTCTTTCCCGTCTCCTCGACGTCGACATCGACCCCGGCCGCGTCGGCGAGAACCAGCTCGACGCCGCTGCCGGCAAACAGGCGCTGGAAGTCACGTAGCTTTCCGGCGTTCGACGTCGCCAGCCAGACGCACCCGAGCGGCGCGCGACCCTCGGCCATCAAGCTTGCACCTGCGCCAGCACCTCGCGTTGCGCGACGATGAGCCGTTCGATTCCTCCCGCCGCGAGGTCCGTCAGCTCGTTGAGGGTGCTCCGAGAGAACGGTTCTCCCTCGGCCGTCCCCTGGACTTCGACGAATTCGCCCGCGCCGGTCATCACCACGTTCATGTCGACCTCGGCACGTGAATCCTCGTGGTAGCAGAGGTCGAGAAGGCCCGTGCTGCCGACCACGCCGACGCTGACGGCGGCCACCGGCTGGATCACCGGGCTCCGTTCGATGACGCCGTCGGCGACGAGCTTGCGACACGCGAGGGCAAAGGCCACCCACGCGCCGGTGATCGAAGCCGTTCGGGTGCCGCCGTCGGCCTGGATGACATCGCAGTCGAGCCGCACGGTATTCTCGCCGAGCGCCTTCATGTCGACCACCGCGCGCAGGCAGCGCCCGATCAGTCGCTGAATCTCCATCGTCCGGCCGCCGACCTTGCCGCGTGCGGCCTCGCGCTCGGTGCGCGTGTCGGTCGAGCCGGGCAGCATGCCGTACTCTGCGGTGACCCAGCCTCGGCCTTCCCCCTTCATCCAACGAGGCACGTCCTGCTCGACGGACGCCGTGCAGATCACCTTCGTGCGCCCCATCTCGATCAGGACCGAGCCGGCCGGATACTCGATGAAGCCAGGCGTTATGCGCACTGGTCGCAGATCGGCCGGACCGCGTCCATCGATTCTCGTAACCATTGGATGACCCCTCCCCGGGCTGGTATCGCGGTCGAGACCGAGTCATCGGATCGCCGCACGGCCGACATGAGGCCCGTCGAGAACTGAAAAAACAAGGCTCTATCACATCGACCCGCAGCGCAGACGCCGTGGCGGATGCGTCGTGGCCCGCCTCGCCGCGTCAACCGGCTCATCGACCGGCCCGACCGGATACGACCGTTCCCCTCACCCGCGGCCACCGCATGCAGCGAACGCCGACGCATGTGCAAAGCCGTTCGCGTCGGCGTCCGAAGCGGTTTTTGCGAAAACAAAGGTGAAAGCGAGTTCTGTACGACGCGCATCCGATCGTGGTAGCGGGTTTCTTCGCGCCGGTGTTACTTTTGTACCGTCCCCGGCAATCCGCGCGCCGGTATATCCAAACTACGAAGCCGAGACATGAGCGATAAGAAGACCGAAATCATTGGAACCCATGCCCTGATGCAGAAGCTCGCGCACATCACCCAGAAGGTGGCGCGCACGGATGCTACAGTGCTCATCACCGGCGAGAGCGGCACGGGCAAGGAACTCGTCGCTCGCGCGCTCCACGAGCAGAGCAAGCGGATCAACAATCCGTTCGTGGCTGTCAACTGTGGCACGATTCCTGGAGATCTCCTCGAGTCGGAGATGTTCGGTCACCAGAAGGGGTCATTCACCGGCGCTACCGAACAACGACCCGGCATGTTCCAGCTCGCGCATACCGGAACGATCTTCCTCGACGAGATCGGCGAGATGAGCCATCATCTTCAGGTGAAGCTCCTGCGCGCTCTCCAGGATCGCGAGATCCGGCCGGTGGGCGCCGACAAGTCCTTCAAGGTCGACGTCCGCGTAGTGGCCGCTACCAACAAGGACCTCGCCACCGAGGTCAAGGCCAACCGCTTCCGTCCCGACCTCTACTATCGCCTGCAGGTGGTACCGATCACGCTTCCGCCCCTTCGCGAACGTCGCAGCGACATCCCGCTGCTGATCGAGCACTTCCTCAACAGGCACAACGCCGCGCGACCGTTCCCGATCACGATCTCTGAGGAAGCCATGGTACTGCTGTGGGAGTACGACTGGCACGGCAACATCCGCGAGCTCGAGACCGTCATCGAGCGACTCGTGATTCTCTCCGACTCGCCGGTGATCCGGCCCGACACCCTGCCACCCCACATCCGGTCGTTCCTCTCGGAGAAGAAGATTCCGAGCCCGAGCCTCGGTGAGGACGGCATGGACCTCAACGCCGCGGTCGAAGAGTTCGAGAACCGAATGATCGACGAGGCCCTGCGTCGTACCAGCGGCAACAAGCAGGCCGCTGCACGGTTGCTCGGACTCAAACGCACCACGCTGGTCGCGAAGTTGCGGCGCAAACGCGGGCCGGACTACAAGACTCCGCAAAGCTACGCGTACTAGGAGTACGGAAGATGGACCACCTCGACGAAAGGCAACCGATCGTACTGGTCGTCGACGACGACGAGCTCGCCAGCAAAGCGGTCGTCCAGCTGCTCGCCCGACGCGGCTTCACCATGCTGACCGCGCCCGACGGCCGCGAAGCCCTTCGCATGCTCGGCGTGCAGCCGGTCGACGTGCTCGTGCTCGACGTGATGATGCCGGAAATGACCGGCCTCGAAGTCTGTCACATTCTGCGAGCGGACGCTCGCTTCACCGGTCTCCCGGTCATCCTGCTCACCGGCTGCGATGACGTACAAACGCGCGCAGCCGGCATGAAGCTCGGCGTGAGTGAGTTCCTCTGCAAGCCGTTCGCCCACCACGAGCTGATCGAGCGCATCAATAACCAACTCGAGGTCCGGCGCATCTCGCGCGAGCTCGATGCGATCGCCGAGCAACTGTAGACCGCTGCGATCGCCGTCCTCCATCTCCTGACGACGCCTCCGGCGGCTATTAGTCCACGAACGCGGGGTCGGGGCGGACGCGCGCGGCGCGATCAGCCTCGGGTGAGGAAGTCGAGGACGAGACGGTTGATCTCGTCGGGTTTCTCCTGGTGGAGGAAATGCCCGGCGCCGGCGATCACGTGCTTATCGAGCCCGGCCGGGAACATCGCCTCCATCCCCTGCGCCAGCTCGACGCCCATGCAGCCGTCGTCACGCCCGTGCAGATACATCGTCGGCACCTGGATCGGCGTCACATTCATCTTCGCCTCATCGTCGGCGAGGTCGGCTCGATGCAGCGCCGCGTTGAACATCGCGCGGTAGTAACCGAGTGCCGCGGTGAGCACGTCGGGTTTGACGAGCAGCTCGCACACGGCGTCCACCTCGTCCGTCGGCGCGTCCCAGGTCGGTGACCAGTCGCGCCACAGCTTGGCGATGAACGCACCGTTATCCTGGAGCACGGCGATCTCGGCCACGGGCTGCTGGAACACGAAGATGTACCATGAGCGCTTCAGCTGTTCGTACGACGTCGCGAACTTCTCGAGGAACGCCGGTCCGTAGGGTACGGCCGCTGTTACCAAGCGCGAAACGCGCTCAGGCGCCAAGGCCGCAGCGGCGTAGGCCGTGATTGCTCCCCAGTCGTGCCCGAAGATCACGCCGCGCTCCTCGTCGAGCGCATCGATCAAGCCGACCGCATCGTGGGCCAGCGCCGCGAGCTGATAGCATCCGTCCTCGGGCGCCGACGTTGGCGCGTAGCCGCGCATGTACGGCACGACCACGCGGTGACCCGCCTCGACCAGAGGGCCTACCTGATGGCGGAATGAGCGCGCGTGGTCCGGGAAGCCGTGGAGGCAAAGAACCAGCGGCCCTTCGCCCGCCTCGTAGGCCGAGAACCGGATTCCGTTCGCTTCGATCTCGATCGTCCTGGTGCCGTCCATGGGCGCTCCGATAGCCGCGCCCCCGTCTTGACGCAACGAGGCCGCGGCCCGAGCACGAACGCTATCTCCAGAACTCGCGCGGGAGCAGGACGAAGACCGTGTAGATCTCCAGGCGCCCGACGATCATGCAGATCGAAAGCACCCACTTGCAGGTCGCGGGAAGGTCGCCGAAGTTGTGTGCCGGTCCGACGAGCCCGAGCCCTGGGCCGATGGAGTTCATAGCGCTGACGACGGCGGTCACGCCGGTAACGAGATCGACACCCGTCATCAGCACCAGCGCGGTCGCGACCACGGTCGTGGAGATGTAAAGCATGAAGAAGCCGAGGATCGCCTGAATTGTGGATTGCTGAATCGCCCCGGCATCGATCCGCACCGGCTTGACCAGGCGAGGATAGAGCAGCTTCTTCAGCTCGACCCCGGTGTGCTTGATGACAACGAGCAGACGGATGACCTTCACGCCACCGGCCGTCGAGCCGGCGCAGCCACCGAGAAACATCAGCAGCACGAGCAGGTAACGGCACAGATCCGGCCAGCGATCGAAATCGGCCGTACCGAATCCGGTCGTCGTCAAGATGGCCGCGGTCTGGAACGAGGCCACCCGCAACGCGCTACCGTAGCTGTCGTAGTCGTGCTCGACGACCAGCGTGCCGGTTATCGCGAGCGTGAAGAGCACGAAGATACCGAGATAGAGCCTCACCTCCGAGGACCGAACCATCGGCCTCCAGTCCCCTCGCACGTAGAAGCGGTAGTGCAGCGAGAAGCTGATGCCGGAGACGAGCATGAAGATCATGATCACCGTCTCGATGTAGAGACTGTTGAAGGCCCCCACGCTCGCGTTGCGCGTGGAGAACCCGCCGGTGGCGAGAGTACCGAACGCGTGGGTCACCGCATCGAACAGATCCATGTTGCCGGCGAGCAACAGCAGCACTAGCGCCAGCGTCATGGTGGCGTACAGCCACCACAATCGCCGCGCGGTCGACACGATGCGCGGTGAGAGCTTGTCGGTGGAGATGCCCGACGACTCGGCCGAGAACAGCTGCATCCCGCCCACGGCGAGCTCGGGGAGAATCGCGATCGACAGCACGATGATCCCCATGCCGCCGATCCAGTGGGCGAGGCGTCTCTGGAAGAGATGCGCGTGCGGCAATGCTTCGATGTCTCCGAGGATTGTCGCTCCCGTCGTTGTGAAGCCAGAGGCCGACTCGAAGAACGCGTCGGTAAACGACGGAATCGATCCCGAAAGCCAGAACGGCACCGCCCCGCACAGGATGACGAGGAGCCACGAGGTGACGACGGCGAGGAACCCTTCGCGGCGCGTGGGCCGATCGGATTCGCCGGGAAACCGGCTGCCGACCGCGTAGATGACCGCACTCACCACCAAGGCCAGCGCGGCCGTGGCCGCGTAGTGAACCCAGACCGACTCCTGGTACAGCAGGCCGACGAGCGCCGACGCCATCAGAGCCAGCGCCGTGAACTGACACATCCGACTCAGGACTCTGAACAGGACCGGAGTGTGCATCAGCGCCCCACGATGGGCTAGGAGAACAGTTCCTCGATTTTCGCCACTGCCTCGCGCAGGGCCACGACCACGACGTGATCGCCGGCGGAGAGCTTCGCGTCGGGATTGCGCTCGGGTCGGAGAAAGTCGCCACTGCGCGTGATCACACCCATCATGCACCCCTTAGGCAGCTTGAGGTCGCCGATCGGCTGCTCGCGAAGATGCGGCTTGGACTTGGCGTCGATCTCGAAATCGATGATCTCGCCCTGATGATTACCGAGCATCGTCGTCGAGACGATCCGGCTACGGCGGACGTAGCGAAGAATCTGGTCCGCGATCGCTCGGCGCGGCGAGATCAGCGAATCGACGGCCAGGCTGTGGGCCAGCTGGGTATAAGCCTGGTTGTCAACGCGTGCGATCACTTTCTTCGCGCCGTTCCTCGCCGCCACGATGGCCGCGAGCAGCGACTCACTGTCATCCGGCACCAGCGTGACGACGGCCTCGGCCCCCTCTTTCAAACGCTCGATGAGATCCTCCGGATCGGTGCCGTCGGCCTGGATCACCAGCGACCGGCTCAACACGCTCGCGAGCTGCTCAGCACGCTCGCGATTTTTCTCGAGAATCGTAACGTCGAACCGCATCCGCTCGAGCGCCGACGCCACCTGCTGCCCCACCGAGCCGCCGCCGATGAGCAATACACGCTTCACGTGCATGAGCTCCGAGCCCATCAGTCCGAGGACGTCGTTCACCTCGCCGGGCGCACAGAGGACGAACACGTGTTCGCCGACCTGGAAGCGATCCGCGGGCTCGGCAATGCGCAGCCTCTCGTCGCCGAGAACGGCCGCAATCACCGCGCGCGTCGGCAGCGACGCGCTCAGGTCGTCGTTGCCGGTAAACGCAAGCGTCGAGTGCGGCTGCACAGGGAACTCGAGCAGCACGATGCGATCATCGGCGATCGAGGTAATTTGCCCATGCCCGGCGTAGTGCAGCAGGCTCACCACCTGGTCGGCCACTGCGCGCTCGGGCCCCACGACCATGTCGATGCCGTACTCGCCGGGCGCGAGTGCATCGCGGCCGGAGAGGTAGTTCCGATTGCGTACGCGGGCGACGGTACGGCACTTCGGGTTGAGACGCTCGGCCGTCATCGCCGCCACGAGATTGACCTCATCGATCTGCGTGACTGCGAGCAGCAGATCGGCGTGCTCGATACCCGCGCGGCGCAGGTCGGTACGCGAGACGCCGGTTCCGTGCACCACCTGCACGTCGAGGGTGTCGGAGATGCGGCGCGCGGCCGCCTCGTCCTGCTCGATGATTGCGACATCCTGGCGCTCGTCGACGAGGATCTGGCCGAGATAACGACCGACCTCGCCGGCGCCGATGATGATCACGTACATACGGGGAAGATCGTCCTAACCGGCTGCGCCCGCCGGCGGCGATGGCGTCACTGCTCGCTCCCGTCGGTAGCCGCCAGGGCCGGATTCAGTCGCGGGTCGTTGTATGTCTTGAACTGCCGGTAGATCTTGAAGTAGCGCCGGCCACAGCGAAGATCGTCAAGGAAACGCGCGAGCCCGCGCGCGAGGTCGTCGCGCTGCCCTTCGAGCACACGGAGCTTCTCGCGGCACTCGCTCGCCAGGGCCGGGCTTCCGAAGCGCGCCGTGTTACGCCGCATGTAATAGACCTTCAACGCCAGGATCGACAGCCGGTCGATCATCATACCGACCGTCTCGGTATGGAGCTCTGCACCCGGCGCGGCGTCGGGCGTCTCCAGGAGGGTCGCCTCGTCAACACGCTCGACCGAGTCGTTGCGCCGCTGGTTCCACTTGTCGATCTCGCGCTTGATCTCGGCGACGTAGGCGTCTTCCACGTCGGTCCGGCGGGCCTGGTCCTCCAGGTGCCAGAGGATATAGTTGCAATAATGCGCGTAGAGCACGACCGAGCGCAGGTCGTCAGGATGGCTCGGTGGGCGGGCAGTGCCGCGCTCCCATCCATCGAGCCAATCGTCGTGCAAGTGGCGCAGTTCTTCGTTGAAGATGAACATCGAGAGATCAGGCGCCCCGTGCGCCGCGTCCTCCCGCAGCGAGCGCGCTGGCCGCGAGCAACTGCGCCACTGCCTCGAACGCCTCTCCCACCGGCACGGCCGTGACGATCTCGTCCGGCTGGCGGCTCGGCCGCAGGCGTTGATCGACGTACTCGTCAGCGCGAAGCACGTAGGAAGGAACCGGCGCCATGGGCGCAATCGTGCGCGGCGGCTTCGGACCCGCAAACACGCCGGTTGGCACCCCCTGCATCCACGCCATATGCATCGCACTCGTATCCGATCCGACGAAGGCCCGGAAGCAGCCGATCATCGCCATCATCTCCGGAAGCGTCGTCGGCGGCGCGAGGCGACAGGCCGGCCCTGCAGCGGCCGCGACGCTCTCGGCCAACGATTGCTCGGCCGGCCCCCAGAACACGACCGTCCGCACCTGTTCCCGCCCGACGCGCCTCAGAAGATCCACCCACTTGCGAGCCGGCCAGCGCTCGTGCGCCCGCGCGCGGCTCGTGCCCGGATATACGGCGAGCTCCGGCCGGCCGAGATCCTCGTACCACTGTCGGGCAGCGCGCGCGATTTCCGGAGGCACGTGGAGCCCGATGTCGCCCGCGTCATAAGAAGTGTCGATTCCGAGCGGCTCGAGCAAGTGGAGAAAACGCAGCACTCGATTCTCCCACGGATCCTCTAGCCCTACGTGGACGTTGTTGAAGAGGTGATTGCCCTCACTCGCATGCGCCCGATCGTAGCCGATGCGCCTCGGAATTCCCGACAGGCCCGAGAGGAGACCGCTCTTCAGCCTGCCGTGGAAGTCCAGCAGCACGTCGTAGCCGCCGGCGCGCACGTCACCGAGAAATCGACGCAGCTCGGTGTAGGCGCGGCGCGGACCGCGCCCCAGCCGCGATCGGTCGAGGACGTGAAAGCGGTCGACGTTCGGGTTGCCGACCAGGGCCGGATATGCCCACTGCTCCACCGCCCAGCCGATGCGCGCCTTGGGGAGGTCGCGCCGCAGCCGCCGAACCGCCGGCAGCACGCGCAGGCAGTCGCCGATCGCACCGAACCGTACGACCAAGATGCGTTCGCCGCCCGTTGATGAAGAGAAGGACAAGCCGGAATCTCTCGCCGGCCGATTCTAACCGCGGCGGACGGCGACGCCAGCCGGAAATCAGGCCGCCTGCCCGTCTGCGCGCACCCTCGGCCGAGCGACGTCCGCCAGTTGATCGACGGGCGGGCCTTCGGCCAGCCATCCATCGGCGGCCTGGCGGCCCAGCGATCGCATCTTTTGCAGCACCGAGCGCTGGTAGTAGAGGTAGGAGCCGGCGTCGAAATGCCCGGTCCGTGCGGGCCTGACCGCATCGTAGAGCACCACATTGCGGTACGAACCGCTGCTCAGCCCCGCGAGCCGATTGCGCTCGAGCAGAAGCTTGCGGTCCACGTTGTAGGCGTTCTCGAGAAAGCTATCGATAGTGCGTTCCAGCGCGCGCCCGAAGTGCTCGAGCCGTTCCTGGCACGGATCTGCCGGCTCAGTGACGAGGACGGTGACCACCTCTTCCGCACCCATCGCCACGACCGGCGCCAGCGGCGTGTTGACGAGCAGGCCGCCGTCCCACAGCAGGTGCGGCCCGATCTCGACGGCCGGGAACAGCAACGGAATGCTGGCGCTTGCCAGGACCATGTCGACCGTCACGGCGTCGACCACGATGTAGTCCGGCGTACGCGTCCCCTCGACGTCGGCCGTCACGTAGCGCACGACGCGTCCGGTACGAGCGTCGACGGTGTTGATGGCGAGATCGACACCGTCGATCGGGACGATCTCGCCGCCGAACGTATCCACCAGCAGCGCTCTCAGCTGATTCGTGTCAGCCAGGTAGCCGACTTCGATTCCCTCGAGCAACTCGCTCACGAGGTCGAAGCGAACCGTTAGAAGATACTCGACGCCGAGCGCCAGCAGGCTGCCTCTGCGAGGCGGAAGATGATTGCGTGCGCGCTGCGCCAGCGCGTACCAGGGCTCGCCGGAGCGAAACCAGCGCCCCGTCTCGTTGGCAAGAATGCGGCCGAGGGTACGAGTGGCGCTACGGAAGAACTTCGCGCTCGCCACCACAGGGGGGTTGTCCGCGATCTCGTTCCAGAAGCGCATCATCTCGCGAGGCGACTTGCCCGCTGCGATGAGCGCGGCGTTGATGGCTCCGGCCGAGGTTCCCGACACGACCGACGGACCGCGCGAGAAACGCTCGTCCTGGATCAGTCTCTCGTAAACGCCGACCTGGAAGACTCCGCGCGCACCGCCGCCCGACAGCACGAGACCGAGTTTTTTACCCCTCCGCTTCCGCATATCCACCCCCGCCCTCGTCCCGACGGCGAGGCTCATCTGCACGGCACCGCTCGGCTTAGCGGCCGTCCCGTCAGTATAGAGGTCGGCGGCCCTGCGCGAAAGATGGAGGCTTTTCCTCAGCCCGGGGCCTAGACCGCAGCAGCGGGACCGAGGATTTCTACCTGCTCGAAGAGCCCGCGGCTCGGTGATGCGTTGCCGTCGATCACGTCCAGCACATCGAACACGGCCACGCCGAAGGTAACGCGGATGGCCGATCCATCGGGCAGCGTCCGGTAGACCGGTACGCGTGCGACGACGCGGCCGTCGAGCACCGCGCATTCCCCACTGCTTCCATCCCCGGCGCTGTTCCACGCGATCCGCCGACCGTCGTCCGAGAGCCCGATCGCTGCCGGCTCGGCCCCAACAGGCGCCGCCACGAACGCCGCAGGACCGTGCGGCTCCTCGGTGATGTACACGCGCAGCCGCGAGCGCGGCGCGGGGTCGAGCCGCGACCCACGACTACACACGGCGGTAGAGTCGATCTCGAGGAGCTCGCCGCCCAGACGCAGCGCTCCCGCGAGCGAGCCGAAGCCCTCACCGCGGTGCTCGTAGCGCAGGTCGACCTCGACGTCCTGAACCTCCGCGCCTGCCAGCCCACGCTCGAGATCGAGAAACGCCCGATGCGTCGCGTAGCGGACCACGGGACCGCGGTAGGAGATGTCGGCGTCGAAACCGGGCGCTGCACCGGCAGCGGCGGCCGCGAACCGGAGACCGGCGACCTCGTAGCGTCCGGCGTCTCCGGCCCACGGCCCTTCGGCCACGAACAGCAACATTGAGCCGTCCGGTCTCGCCAGGCACAGGCGCGCAGCCATCGACCGCGCACCGGACGGCTCGGCGCCGAGGAACAGGCCGCTACCGTCGGCAAGCGCGGCCTGCACGGCATAGCCGTGCTCGGATCGTTCGGTCGGTCGATCGATATGCCGCGGCGGCAGCGCCCATTCGTTTCGCGTGTTGATTTCGTGAGCGGTGGCGGCACGCGCTCGCATCTCTTCGTCGAGCAGCCGGCACAGGGTTTCCATGAACGTGTCCCGGTATCGTCCGGGCCAGCGGAGCGGAATCCCGAGCTCGAGCTGCACGCCGTCGATCATGCCCGATGCGGCCAGGCGCGACAGGCGAGCCACGACCGGCTCGTCATCTCCCGCGTGGCGGCCGCTGAAGAGCTGCGTGACGTTCTCACCTCCACTGGCGGCGTAGCGGTGGCCCGTCGACGCCCCGAGGCCCGCCGCATGCAGCCGTTCGATCAACGGCAGACAGAAGTTTTCGTAAGCAGACCGGCTCACGGTCGGGTGGCGTCCGCGGAGCTCGCCGCCGGACTCGGTCAGCCCGACCCCGACGTCGCACCACGGCGCGCTGATGTTCCAGCCATGGACGAGCAGCACGATCGCCTGGCGGCAACCGTCGTGGGTGGCGAGCGCAACAGCCGACTCCAGTCGCTCGAGCACGCCGCGAACGTCTGTCTTGAGCGTCGATATCCGGTTCAGGTCCGAGACGTTGCGATCCAGACCTCGGTTGACGATCGCGCTCGCCGCCAGGCGCCGCGCGATCTCGAGCGCCATCGAGTCGGTGTGCAGGTCGTTGACGCTGGCACCCCGTTCGGCGTCGGGCGACCGACGGCCGCCGTGCGGCGCGTAGATGACGAGCGGCGCGTCGCCGTCGAGCTCGGTCAGCCAGCCGTCCACCGGAGCTCCCGTCCGACGACGGTCGCCGCGCGCCGCATCGCACTCACGACGGCTCCGAGGCGATCCCAGCTTCCGTTCGCCCGGGGGCGCGCCGAACGACCGCACGCTTCGCCGGCTCCATCAGTAGCGCCGCCAGCACCATCCAGATCACGGGCAGAGCCATCGCCGATCGCAGGCTTCCGGTCGCGTCCGAAACCCACCCGATGAGGAATGGCCCGAGCGCGGTTCCGACGCCGCCCAGGAAGAGGATGTTGATGGCGTAGGCGATCCCGTGCCTGCGCGGCGGTACGATGTCGATAATTACAGCCTGGATGGGCGGGAAGTAAGCGAAGATGGCCATCGGCGCAAGCACGCCGGCGGCCATGAACAGCGGGTCCCATTGCGCGACCAGTGTGAGCGCGGCCAGCGGTGCTCCGAGCGCTGCCGTGACGATCGACACGTCGAGCTCACTGCCACGGCCCGAACGACGACACCGATCGGCCAGCGTCCCGCCGAGCACGGCCCCACCGACGCCGCCCACGAGCATCGCCAGGCCGAAGAACAGCCCGGCCTGACTGACGTCCATGGCACGAAAGCGCACGAAGTAGGACGGTACCCACGTCGCGTAGCCGATGCCGGAGGCGATCATGATCATGCCCGACATCCAGAGAAGCAGTAGTCGCCGGTCCATAACGAGCTCGCCGAGCACACCGAGTGTGTCCGCGTCGGCCCCTGACGGGCGCGGACGTCGCCTCTCGGCAACGCTCATGACCAGCGGCACGAGCAGCAGGCCGAGGCCGCCGTAGAGGAAGAACACCTGGCGCCATCCGAGCATCTCCGACAGCGGCCCCCCGAGCCCTATGCCGAGCCCACCGCCGACGGCCGACGCCGCGCCGAAGATACCCATCGCCCGGCCCCGGGCAGCGGCCGGAAATCGTTCCCCGATCAGCGACATCGCGGCCGGATACAGGCTCGCCTCACCGATCCCGGTGAAGAACCGCGCGGCGAACAGGCTCGAGAATCCACGGGCGAAGCCGCCGGCAGCGGTGGCCACGCTCCAGACGATCAATCCGAACAGGATGAGGTTACGGCGCACGGTTCGGTCGGCGCCGTAACCGAACCCGAACGACGAGATCGCGTAGATCGCCGAGAACGCCAGGCCACCGATCATCCCGAGCTCGGTATCGGACAGGGCGAGCTCGCGCCGGATGCCGGGGAACAGGATCGGCACGACGTTGCGGTCGGCCCAGTTGACCATGTTCACCGCGGTCAGCATGGCGAGCATGTACCACGCTGAGTGACGTCCGCCCGCGGCCGCGGGCGGAGCACGGACTGTCGGGGGACGAGCCTCGGCCGACACCGGCACGGCCTAGCGGTAGAACTTCGACTTATCTGGCGATTGCTTCGCCTCGAACGCCCGCGCCAGCTCCTTCGACTCCGCGCTCGCGTAGTAGAGAGGCGTCAGCATATCGAGAGCCACGCGCGAGAGGCCTGGCGCACCCGCGTGACGCGCGTGGAAGGCGGACTTGAGCGCCGCGATGGCGAATGCGCCCTTCTCGGAGATCTCCGCGCAGACCTCCATGGTGCGTGCGCGCAATCGCTCGGGCTCGACGACCTCGTTGACGAGACCGAGCTCGCGGGCCTGCTCGGCCGTGTACTTGCGGTTGAGGTACCAGATCTCCTTGGCGCGTTTGCGGCCGACCGATTCCTCGAGGTACCAGGTCCCGAAGCCGGCATCGAAGCTGCCCATGCCCGGCCCGATCTGCCGGAATATGGCCTTGCTCGAAGCAATCGTGAGGTCGCAGACGTTCGCGAGAACGTTCCCCCCGCCCACAGCGAAGCCGTTGACCATGGCTATGACCGGCTTGGGTACCTTGTCGATCAGGTCATAGAGATCGACGACCGGGAATACCCTGTCGTAGTGGAAGCGCTGGTCGTGAGCGCCATGCGCGCCGTGCTCGGCATCATGATCGCCGCCGAGGCAGAAGAAGCGATCCCCCGCCCCGGTCAGAACGATCGAGCGGCAGTCCGGATCGCGGCGCGCCGTCTCGAGCGCGTCGATCATCTCCCGACAGGTTTCGATCCGGAATGCGTTTCCGTTCTCCTCGCGATTGATGGTGATCCACGCGATGTCACCTTCGTTCTCGAACAGGATGTCGGCATAAGTCACGTCGCTCGAATTCCTCCCGGAAGGCGTTCTAGCGGCAGGTCCCGGTTGTCACCACAGGCTGCCCCTGCGCTCAGTGCAGAGAGACCCGCTCCGCCTGCCAGGCGCCCGTCGTTCCGCGAAACACCAGCATCCGCTCGCGCGTACCGACGCTCACGAAGTTCGGCAGCGTGGACGTGAATTCGACGTCCTCGTGGACACCGATCTGCTGCTCCGCGAAGTGCGGAAAGAAGCCCGAAAGAGCCACCACCCGTCGGTCCGTGATGAAGGCGGCGACGTTGTCGCCGACGACCACGTCGTAGGGGCTCTCGGTCGTGCCGATGAGGCTCTCCGCAAACCCCTTACCGGCGCTCGAAAGACCGATGGCACGCATGCCGGTGAGTACCAGCGCCACGCGATCGCCGAGCAAAATGGCCTTGGGCTCCGACTCGTGAACCTTGAACCGCAACGCGCGCCAACCCCCGTGCGCCGTCGTGATGCCGAGCAGGCGCCGGTCGGTGACCACGAGGGCAACCTTTCCACGTGCTCCCGACCACAGGACCTTCTCACCCACCATCAGCGGTGCGCGCCTTGTCCCGCCGGCGGCGCTCGGATCGACCGCAATCACTTCCCTGCGATGCACGATCACGTCGATGAGATCGAGCACCGGCGTGGTGACGGCCACGTTGGAGAAGCCGGCCGGGGCCGACACCGGTGCTGCAAGGAAGATCGTGACGATCAGTGTCGGGACGAGCGCGATACGTTTCATGGTTTCCTCCGGCGATCCGTAGATTCGAGCCGTTCATGATGCACGCGAATCCGCGCACAGGGAAAAGCCCGCGGCGCGTGCGCGGCCGCTGCATGCGGGATCGTCTGCAGTCGCCGCACCCCATCGCGCGGCCTGGTCCCTCGCTGACGCGACGGCGTGACGGTGAGCCACGCCTACGAGATCCTGACGGTCGCCAACGAACTCGGCTGCGAGGAGCGCCTTGCAGTCATCGAAGCTCGCGCGGCGCCACTCGCCCGGTGAGGTCGTCAGACCGACGACTAGTCGAACGCGGCCGCTCCGGCCTGGATCGAGGCGATGAGCGCGACGAGCTCTTCGGGCGGCAGCACCTCGGGGTCTTCAGTGGAATCCTTGAGCGACTCGAACTGCAGCAGGCCGATCTTGCCGTACTCCTCGCGCACGCGCGGCGTGAGCAGGCCGAGCCGCTTCAAGTTCGGCACGATCTTGGAGAACAGCATCTGTCGGAACGCGAGCATGAAGGGCGTGCGCTTGGCCCAGCCGACCCACATCGGCACGTCCCAGCCCATGCGCTCGAACACCTGCTCCATGAGCAGACGGTCACGCATAAGATGCGTCGCCTCGATGACGAACTCCTCGCGCTCGCGAAGCTCCGCCTCGGTGAGCTCGTAGCGGTAGATGTTCTCGAGCGAGAGCACGCCGAACGCCACATGACGGGACTCGTCCTGCATGATCCTTCCGGTGATGTCCTGGATGAGCGGTTCATTCGGCATCTGGGCCTTCATCATTCCGAACGCCGCGAGCGCGAGACCCTCGACCATGATCTGCATGCCAAGATAGGTCATATCCCAGCGCGAGTCCGAGATGATGTCGTCGAGCAAGACTTGCAGGTGCCGGTTCACTTCGAACGAGATGCCGAGCTTCTCGGTCAGGTAGCGGTGGTACACCTCGACGGGGCGGGCCTCGTCCTGCACCTGGTTGGCCGCGTACCACTTCGCTTCCTCGAGCGGGGCGGCCATCACGAGCTTCGCCGTGGCCACGAGCGCACCCTGCTCACCGTGCAGGAACTGGGAGAGCATCCACGCGTTCATGTTGAGCTGCATCGCGACGGTCGCCTCGGGTGTCAGCGTCTGGGGCGGGTCGAGTAGCTGATTCATGACGTGGTGGCCGCCGGCATCCGTGATCTCGCTGGCCATACGCACGATGTCGACGTCGATCGACCAGTCCAAGTCCGACGCGTTCCAGCTCCGGGCCTTGCCCTTCTCGTAGAGCGACAGAAGCTCCTCGCGGTCGAGCGCGTACTCCCAGTCGAAGGTGGAGTCGAAGGTGGACCTGATGGCCTCGGTGGGGCCGCTGGCCGGAAGCGGCAAGGGATTACGCTGGGGATATTTCAAGACGACGCTCCTGGTGGTGTCTGCTGCCCGCCGCCCGCGGAATTGTCGGTACCGACGGCCATGCCGCCGTCCTTTAGCGGCATGATAACCCAAAGCAGCAGGTAAACGGGAATCCCCCAACCGAAGCCGATCATCGTGAGAACCACGAGGCCGAGTCGCAGCGCGGTGACCGATACGCCGAAGTTCTCTGCAAGCCCCGCGCAGACACCCGCCAGCATCCGGCCGCTGCGGAGGCGATACCACTCCCCCCCGAGCGCGCCGGCACCGACGCGGCTAGCGCAGTAGCGGCACTTGATCGCGGCGGCACGGATTCGCTCGGCGCAGTACGGACAGCTCTTCCAGTCCTCGTCCTGGCCAATACGGCCGCCGATCGGTTCGGACTCGTGACTCATGCGATCGAGCTCCGCGGGGCCTGCACGAGTGCAGGAATGGTCCGCTCGACGAGCAACGGAATCGACGCGCAGACCAGCGCCACGACGAGCGCGAGCAGCGCCGCGTACGAGCCGACCGCCCACGCCGCCATGCTCTCGGTCGTGAGCGCGCTCAACACGTCGTACACCATGCCCAGAACCCAGGCGCCGACGGCGTAGACAAGCGGCAACGGCGCCACGGCCACCGCTAGCCCGGCAG
>SPBQ01000158.1 GCA_004525875.1 Myxococcales bacterium | reverse complement strand
GGCCAGGATCTTCTGCACGTAGTCGCGGTGCTGCTGGGGAATGGCCTCCTTGAGCATCGCCTCGAGCTTCTCGGCGTCCATGTCCTCGCCCATCCCCTCGTACTTTCCGGGGATGACGATATCGACGCCGTAGGGTTTGTCCCCTACGTGCTCATCGATCCACTCGAGCTCGACGGCCAGCTGCTCGGGGCTGAAGCCCACGGCGCCTAGCACGCCGAAGCCGCCGGCCTTGCTGACAGCGGCGACCACGTCGCGGCAATGGGTAAAGGCGAAAATCGGCAGCTCGATCCCGAGCTTCTCGCAGAGCTCCGTATGCATCCTTACTAACCCCCCCGTCGAAGAGACTAGAACGTGTTCTACTACAGGCCGGAGCGGAAGCAAGAACGGCCCGGAATACGTCGGCGCGCCTATTTGAAGAGCTGGAACAGGATCATCAACTCGCCGCTCGCACCGACGAAAAAGACGGCCGTGCGCAGACCCGGAACAACGCCAGCCGTGTAGACGGCCACGTGAGCGATTCGGGCCCAGAAGAATATCTGGGCACCGAGCGCCGTCGTCGCATTGGCCTTCCCCGCCACGTGGGCCACGAGAACCAGCGCCGCGAAGGTCGCCAGGTTCTCCGTCAGGTTGGCGTGGGCGCGCTCGGCGCGCCGGGCCCAGGCCGGGATCTCGAGAGTCTCATCACGATTGCCGAGAGCCCACTGCAGGCCACCGGGCACCCCGAAGCGCCCGACCAGGTAGATCGAGGGAATCACCGTCGGCAGCAGCGCCGTCAATACCAGATACCAGAGATCAGTCGTCATCATGCTCCTCCTTGAGTAGTTCAGCGGCCCTTGAACTCGGGCTTGCGCTTCTCGGCGAAGGCCCGCGGGCCTTCCTTGGCGTCCTCGGAATCGATGACCTTCTGGCCGAGCGCTTTCTCGAGCACGAAACCCGGCTCGAGATTGAGCGCACGCACGGCAATCTCCTTCGCAGTGCGGACGGCCAACGGACCGTTCTTGCAAATCGTCTCGGCCCACTTCAGGGCGGCGTCCATCAGCTCACCCGCCGGCACGATCTCGTTGATGAGCCCGATGTCGTAGGCGCGCTGCGCACTGATCGGCTTGCCGGTGAGCAGCATCTCCATCGCCACCGCCCACGGGATCTGACGCGGCAGCCGGACGTGCGAGCCACCCGTGGGAATGATGCCCCAGCGCACTTCTCCGAGACCGAAGCTCGCCGTCTCCACGGCAACGCGGATGTCGGTTCCCTGCATGAACTCCATACCGCCGGCGATGCAGAAGCCGTTGACGGCACAGATGATCGGCTTGAAGACGTCGGAGAACGGCCGCTTGGTATGATCCTCGTAGCCCATCTGGTCGCCGGACTGCAGCATCGGGATGGCTTCCTTCAGATCCATGCCGGTGCAGAACGCTTTCTCGCCGCTGGCGGTGAAGATCGCGACCCAGAGCTCGGGGTCGCTCTGAAAGTCGTCGAAGCAAGCGTCCATCGCGCGCAGCATCGCGGCCGTGAACGCGTTCATGGCGTCGGGCCGGTTGATCGTCATGATCGCGATGCGGCCGCGCTTCTCGTACTGGAAGGTGTCGGGGAGGTTCAGTGTGTCGCTCATTCAGTCGTCACCCTTTCGAAGATCGTCGGAACTTCGGCAGCGAAACGTCTTCGGTCACCGCGTCGAACACGACCTCGACCGCCATGCCGATCTCGAGATCCTCGGGCGCGCAATCGGTGAGCTCGGAGAGCAGACGCACGCCTTCCTCCAGATCGACGACGACCGGCGCATAGGGCGCCGCGTCCTTGAAACCGGGGTGCAGCGGGCGCGCGGCCGTGGTCCACGTGAACACGGTCCCCTTGCCGCTCGCTCTCTCCCACGACCAGTCGAACGAGCCGCACTGCGCACACATCTCTCGCGGCACATGGCGCCAGGCGTCGCAGCCGCCGCAGCGCTGGAAGCGCAGCTCGCCCCGCTTGCAGAAGCCGTAGAACTCGCCGGCGAGGCCCTCGAGCGCAGGCAGCGGCTTGATGTACGTTTCGCTCACGTTCGCCCTTCCCTACGCTCGCGCCAGGATACCGATCGACCCGTCGCCGAAGTCGCCCCAGCCGGTAACGACGCCGAGCTTCGCGTCTGGCACCTGCCGCTCACCGGCCGTGCCACGTAACTGGCGCACCGCCTCGACGATGTGGTTCATGCCGAGCACGTGAGCCTCGGAGAGTAGACCACCGTGCGTGTTGACGGGAAGCTCACCGCCAAGCTCGATGCGACCGCCCTCGACGAACGCGCCGCCCTCGCCGCGCGCGCAGAACCCCGTTTCCTCGAGCTGCTGCAGGACCTCGAACGTGAAGCAGTCGTAGATCTCGGCGAAGTCGATGTCGGAGGGCGTGACGCCGGCACGCGCGAACGCCTCGGGCGCCGCGATCGTCAGGCCGGTGATGAAGATGTCTTTCCGGTTCGTGATCTCATCGGCCGGGTACGGCTGGCCCGCTGCCGCCGCAAGAATCTTAACGGGCTCGCCCGCCAGATCTGCGGCCCGTTCCTCGGTCGTGATCACCATCGCGGCCGCACCATCGGTTTCCAGACAGCAATCGAACAGGCGGTAGGGATCGGTGATCATCGGCGAGGCGAGATAGTCATCCATCGTCATCGCCTTGCCGTTCATGACCGCGTTGGGGTTGAGCTGCGCGTGCCTGCGCATCGCCAGCGCGATGCAGCCGAGCTGCTCGGGCGTGGTTCCGAACTCGTGCATGTGGCGCCGCGCCATCAGTGCGTACCACTGCGGCGGCGCCGTCAGACCGAACGGTAGATAGAAATCGCGCGCAATCGCCCCGCCAGGAATGGACGAGGTCTGCTCCTGGACGGTCTGCGCCACGCGCCGCCCCGAGTAGCCGTTCCAACCGGCTGGGACGAGGACGTAGCGTGCCGCACCCGTGGTCACCGCCGCGGCCGCGGCTTGCAACGAAGCTGCCGGCGCGGCGCCGCCCATGTTGATGGTCGCCGCGAACCGCAGCGTCTCGCAGCCGAGATTGGCCGCAAAGCCCTCGGCCGAGCCGAGATTCGGGAACGGCATGATGCCGTCAACCTCGCGCGCCGCGATACCCGCGTCGTCGAGCGCCGCTTTGGCGGCCTGCAGCTGCAGGCCGAGCTGGCTCAGGCCCGAGCCCTCGCCGCGACAGTACTTCGTGTCGCCGATCCCGACGATGCAGGCGCCCGTGCTCATGCCGCGCTTCCCGCCGGCTCGATCAGATCCGTTCGCTCAAACACGCTTGCTCGGCTCGATCTTCGCCAGCCGCGCGAGATTCAGACCGAGGATCTTCTCCTTCGTCTCTTCGGTGATCGCCTTGTAGCCCCACTTCTCCTGGAGCTCTTCCGGCATCTCGAGGTTGCGAACGTAGTCGACCGCCAGCGGCATGTCGTCGAACGCCAGGTCCAGCCCCATGACGATCTTGTCGTCGCTCACCCACTGCAACGCCTCGCCGATCATGTGGTAGCCCCGGTACGGCGAGCGCGCCAGCCAGCCGATGATCCCCGACAGGCTGAGATAGAGGTTCACGTGCTTGCCAGCCAGTCCCATCAGCTCCTCGTGATGCGGCCACGCCATGTGGTAGGCGATGATCTTCAAGTCGGGGAAGTCGAGGCAAACGTCGTCGAGCAGACTCGGGTGCGTGAACTTGCTCGGCTGCGGGCAGACGTAACTCATGCCGGTGTGGACCGTCAGCGCGATGTCCAGCTCGCAGGCCTTCTCATAGAACGGCCACAGGCGGCGGTCGTTCAAGGGCACGTCCTCGGGCGCGTAGACCTTGCAGAGCTTCGCGTTGCGCTCCTTGACGAGGTACTCGAGCTCCCAGATCGCGTTGTCGACGCCGCGCCGCAGGATCGGCCCGCAGTTCGCCTCGAGATACATGCGCTCGGGATAGGGCTCGATCTCCTTCAACATGAACGCGTTCGTCGACATGCAGGTGGAGTAGCCGGATACGTCCATCATCGCCTCGCGCAGCGCGAAACAGACGTCGACGCCGGCCTTGTCCATCCACTCGATGAGCGCATGGGCACGCGGCTCGGGCATCGACTCCCCGCCGGCCAGGTCGCGGCCACCGCCCCAGGCGCGCATCACACCGTCGATGCTCTTCCACCAGCGCTCGTAGCCGGGGTAGTAGCTCATCTCCTCCATGGACTCGGGGTTCATGAAGTGGCACTCGGACAGAGCGACGAAATGATTGCTGGACACGGGGGCCTCCTTCTTCGGCTTCGTTCAGGCTGCGCGGGCCGTACGCATAGCCGCCGTGGGCGTCCATGTCGATCGGATCGAAACGTGTTCTAGCCGGAAACATTAGCGAATCCGCCGGCGATCTCGGCCGCCTCCGGCGCGTCAGGGCTGGACGCGGACCCGTTGGGCCTGCTACCAACAGTTCGCAGCCAGCACCCTAACCGGAGGTCCAGTGATGTCCACGATCCCACGTCTCGCCTCTTTCGCCCTCTCGTTCATGATCCCTGCAGCGCTGGGGCCGCCGCACGCCGACGCCCAGGACATCCTCGTCACCGACTGCGGTACGGTGATCGCGGGCAAAGGCCAGGTCGGAGTCCTTCAAAACGACATCGACTGCATCACGGCGGGCGTCAACAGCGGCGCGATTCTGATGACCCACCGTACGACGCTGCGCTTGAACGGCTTCAGCATTCGCTCGGCGGCCTTCGCGATCGACTGTGTCGGCAAGTGCACGATCGAGGGGCCGGGAGCGATCACGACCGACGGCAACGCGTGCGGCATTCAGGTCGCGCAGAACACGAAGGCCCGGCTCGAACTCTCGGATCTCGACATTCACGATAACGCGAAGGGCATCTGCGCGGGTAGCCCCACGAGCGTGAAGACACAGTTGACCGACGTCACCGTCCGCAACAGCACGTCGGTCGGAATCGGCGGCGCGACGTTCCGGGCGGGCAAGGTCAAGGGATCTGGCGTCACCGTGACCGACAACGGCAGTCAGGGTATCGCGGCCGACAAGATCCGGCTCAAGGCTTCGAGCATCCAGGGTAACGGTCAGAGTGGAATCTTCGGGAAGTCGGTGAAGCTGTCTGACACCGAAGTCAGCGGGAGCGTTGCGGCGGCGGACCTCGCAACTGCGAAACGACCCAAGCTGAAGGGCACCTCTACGTGTGGCGCCAGCTCCGAGCTCAGCGAGTATCCGGCCGCGACGTTCGGGCCCAGCTGGAACGTCTGCGCCGATGACTGACCGGCTCGAGCAACAAGTGCGGTTATCGTGCCGCTACGGACACAGAGGCCTCACGCGCCGATACTAGCCGATCACGTGTAACGGGCTCATTTTTTGCAACGGATGCTGATCAAGCGCTTCCTTCCGACGCTAACGCTGAGCCCATATCTCATCGCGATGGGACTCGCGCACGCGGGTACGGTGACGACCACCGTCACGCCGTTCTCCACCACCAGCACGACGTACACCGTCCAAACCACGTTCGTCGCCTACACCGGACCGGACTAATGCGAGCCCGCCTCCGAGCTGCCCGTCAGCATCGCAGTTGAGGCCGTGCCGGCCGCGGAGTGCGTGACCGCGACGGGCGACCCGTTACCGTGCGAGGCCGATCAGCAACTCCGAGTGTTCCTAGAGTTCCCCAGACGTCTTCCGCAGCCCGAAACCGACATCCTGCTGCGATGCGTCCTCGCCAATCCCGAGATCGTTGTCGGCGAGCGGAGCGGCAACGGCTTCAGCGACTGCCGGCCGGACGACTCACAGGATCTGGTGGAGATCTGGGCCGTGCGTGCCACCACGTCGAGCGGGCTCGTCGATCTGCCCACGGGCGCGATCACGACCGACTGGCAGCAGACCGGCGAGTCGCAACCGGCCGACGGTGAAGTCTTCCTCGAGGATGCGCTCGGAACCCCCGGCCCTCCCCCCGCGCCCGGTGTGGTCTCGGGCGCGATGTACTGCG
>SPBQ01000387.1 GCA_004525875.1 Myxococcales bacterium | reverse complement strand
GCCTGCGCTGCCTCGAGCAAGCCCTGAGCGACCGACACGGCTTGCTCGGCACTGCTGCGCAGGTCTGCGATCGCCTCGAGTACGTTGGGAGCCCCGAACAGCTCTTCGAGCCCGACGGCGAGGAGTGCGGAGGTGAGGTTCGCCGCCGCCGCCGTGGCCGCTGCCTGCGCCTCGGCGCACTCGAGCAACGTCGGTGGGAAATTGTCGCAGGCATCATTGCGGGCAGCGACAGCCGCCTGCCACTGGCTGTAACGAGTCTGGGCCGTGATGAGCAGGGGGAGCAGCTCATCGAGGTTGTCCTGCGCCAGTACGTGCTCGATGAGCCGCGCGGAGGCCGCGGCCTGCGCCACCTCGAGCGCCACCTCGACGGTCCCCACCGCGTCGATCTGCGCTTGTGTCACCGGCTCGTCGGGGACGCCCTCGCCCGAAGCGTAAGAATCTCCGAGCCCGAAGATCAGCCAGTCCTGAACACGTACGTCACGCGTGACCGATACGGTACCGCCGCCGGCGTCGGCCACCGTGAGCGTTACCGCGTAGGTCCCCTCGCCCAGCGCATCGAACGACATGCCATCGCAGACGGCGATGGTGCCGAGAAGCGCGCCGTCGACCTCCCAGCGATAGCTCAGGATCGGCCCTTCCGACGCGCAGGCATCGAGGTCGACGCGCCAGGACGCTGGGCGCACGGGCCCCGCGAAGTAGCGCGTGGCCGCGGGGGAAGGCGGCTGCGGGTCCGGAATCTCCGGGACGGTAAAGCGCGATGGGACGGAATAGTCGAAATCAGGCGTGAGCGTGACGTCGCCGGCACTGGCACGGCGCGTGC
The DNA here is from genome assembly GCA_004525875.1 of Myxococcales bacterium. Next base: position 2,686 of record SPBQ01000387.1, on the reverse strand, counting down.
CGCTCGCGACCGTCACCATCACAGTCAACGCAGCAAAGAGCAGGAACTTGGTCGTACAACTCATCCACCCATCCCCGTCCCCCGCACTCGTGGTCCAGACGCGGCGGGCTTCCTGATGGTACGCCCAAACCCCTCCGTTATCGACCGGTTCCGCCCGCGACTCGGCGTAAAGAAAGAACGCGCGAGCGAAAGAGAGAGTAGACGCTTCGGCACGATGCTGCGCGTGATGATGGCGGAAGCCGTTTGAGTCGCCGACCGTCCGGCCGTATCCACTCCGACGGCGGCTTCAACGCACGCACCGGTACGCATCGACATGATCGAACTGACTGGACTTCCCGTTGACGTCGCGGCCGTCGCCGTCTCGGCGACCCTGTTTCTCTGGCACAACATCACGCTGCAACGGAACTCGCACACGTCGCCGCAGGCGTCGGCCCGGGGGCGGCACCGAGTGGCGCGCAACGCGTGGGTGCGGATGGTCACGGATGGCGAGCAGGCGATCCTCGCCGTCCAGACGCTGCGCAACTGGATCATGGCCGCAACGCTACTGGCGTCGACGGCGATCCTGCTCGCGCTGGGCCTGATCGGCGCGGCCTTGGGGACGGATCAGTCCATCGACTTCACGCGCGGCCTCAACTTGTTTGGCGAACCGTCCGCCGGCTTCTGGCTGTTCAAGGCCCTGGCGCTGAGCCTGACCTACTTCGCCGCCTTCTTCGCGTTCTCGCTGTCCACACGATCGTTCGTCCACACGGGATTCATGATCAACGTGGCGCGCGACGAGCCCGACCACACGGCTGCCGACGACGTCATCGACGAGCTCGAGTCAGGCGCGTTCTTCTACTGGGTGGGGATCCGGGCCTACTACGCCTCGGTGCCGATGGCACTGTGGCTGGTCGGACCCCTGTGGCTGGTGCTCGGGATGCTGGGGATGCTGGTTCTGATGCGGCGTGTCGACTGACGCCGAGCGGCGGCCCGGGGACCGCGCCGCCGCTCGAGGTGTTGCCGAACTCGGCTAGCCGCCGGAGGCGGCGTCATAGGATCTCCTGGCTAGCGTGCGAAGCGATCTAGCTGCGGACCACCTGGACGTCCATGCGCGTCTTCATCGTCGGTCCGGCGAAGCTGCGGGGCTTCAGGCGCAGCTCGAAGCGGTAGACCGCGTCAGCGTCCGGATCGAATGCCGGATCGTTCAAGACGGGGTTTTGCGAGGTCTGGAACAGGACCGTGTTCGGCGGTATCGGCCCGAGGGTCCCAAGATCGACGACCTCCATCTTTCCCGCCACGTCCATTCTCAGCTCGAAGTCGTAATCCGCGAGCGTCGTAGCGGCCGCACCGCCACTGGCGCCGGTCAGGTCCAGATGGACGTCGATGTTCCAGGTAGCCGCGCCGAACGGATCCGACGTTCCGGAGTCGGCGATGTAGATTCGCTCGTGCCCCCGCTTCACGTTCGGGAGCGGGTCGACACTCTGTGAGAATCGACGCTGCGCGCGAATGCCGATCTGCACCCCGTTCTCCGTGGCGACCACGAAATCACCGTTGACCTGCCCCGCGCCCCCGATCGGCAGGATGCCGGTCAAGACGTCGGCCGGAATGCTCGAATCCCACACGCTGACGTTCGCCGCGGACTGCGTCACAGCGTGCGGTCCCGGTACCGCCGCCGAAACCGGCACCGTCGCCACACACACAACCGCCAACCACACACCCAAAACCGTCTTCTTCAAATTCCCTACTCCCTGATGTCGCTTGCGATGCCAGTGTCGCCACACTCGACACCGGTATCGCGTTTCATGTTTCGTTCTTCGTAAATGAATTGCTCGAGTGTCGTGCGATGAGCCACTGACGAGTCGAGCAGGGTGAGAATAGCAGACGCTTATCGAGCATTCGATATCGATGACGACATTCCGAATAACTTTCTTCGTCATCACGTCATCAAGAACGATGGCGACGTTTCAACGAAGAGATGCACACGAGTTGCTGCGAACGTCACTGCACGAAGCAGGCCATGTCGTCGCCGCACACATGCTCGGCATCGACGTGAGTCGTGCACCCATCGCAACATCGAACAACGCGCTGGGCTCGTGCAGGATGTTCACACCGTTCTGGGCGCTTGCTGGATTCCCCGATGAACGGCACAAGCAGCTCGTAGAGAACTACCTCGTCGTCGCATGTGCGGGATGGGGCGCAGAGATGATCATCTACGGCGACGCCGAACAGGACGCCTCGGCCGACGACATGCGAATGTTCCGCGAGACACTAATGGACAGCCCGGTCGCTTTGGTACAGCGGCGCAATCGCAAGCACGTGGACCTGTTCCTGCAATCGTTTCAGGAACGACGTTGCGTCGCGGCAGCGGAGCTTCTCGAACCGCATCAAGGTCTGTTGTACGGCGTTGCACGCTTGCTCATGCGCAAGCAGGCCGTCGACGCGGCCGAGATTCACGCGCTGCTCGACCGCATGCTGATCGAAGGTGAGTGAAGAGCCCCGCCGTGGACACTCCCGTAGTGATCGTGCGGCCAAGCCTGTTGATTCACGAGTCGCCGCTCGGCGCGCGAATCCAGAGCCTATGGTTTGTACCAGTACAAAACGCGTTTCGTACCAGCACCGTCGATGGATCCGGGCCCCTCGCTCGGCGACACCGTCTTGGTTCGGGCGGAGTTCACGGCGACGTCGCCGCGAAGCGGTTCGCCGAGTT
>SPBQ01000550.1 GCA_004525875.1 Myxococcales bacterium | reverse complement strand
TTTACTTCACGCTCTTCCTCCCCCCGCTATTCCTGTTCTCCGGCGTATTCTTCCCGCTCGACGAGCGACTCACGCCACTGTGGCAGTGGGTGGCAGAGGCCCTTCCGCTGGTCCACCCGGTGCGACTTGCGCGCGCGGCGTTCGCAGGCGGCGGGCCACCGCTGGTGATCGCGTGGGACGTGACCTACGTGGTGGGGTTCGTCGCGATCTTGCTCACGTTCGCGCGTCGACAGGCCTACCAACGGCTGACCAGCTAGCACGGGTCGAAGAGCCGGGCTGGATGGCGACGGTCACCGTGGGGTTGTCGCAAGCACGCGTGAACGCGAGAATCCCGAGCCACGGTGATGAATGGTCGGAACCACGAGATCGGTTCCGGCGAGGTCCGCTATGCAGCGGCCGACGACAGCGACGTCGAGATCGGCGGCTACCTCGCCGTGCCCGGCGACGGCCTGCCGCGGGCGGGCCTGGTACTCATCCCCGACGTCCGCGGCCTGCACGAGCACTATCGCGACGTGGCGCGCCGCTTCGCCGCCCGTGGCTTCGTCACGCTGGCTGTCGACCTCTACAGTCGCGAGGGAACGCCCGACCTCCCCGACATGGACGCCGTGTTTCGATGGATGGACGCGCTGCCCGACGCGCGCGTGCTCTCCGACATCGCGGCGGCAGCGCGCTACCTCGGCGCGCACGAGGGCGTCGCAGGACGCAGGCTGGGCGTCACGGGATTCTGCATGGGCGGTCAGTACGCGTTCATGGCCGCCTGCTCCGTTCCGGGCCTCTCGGCCTGCGCGAGCTGGTACGGGATGGTTCGCTACGCCGAGACGAGCACCGTCAAACCCGAGAGCCCCATCGAGATGGCCCCACGACTCGCCTGTCCGTATCTCGGCCTGTTCGGTGCCGAAGACACGATCATCCCGCTCGCCGACGTGAACGCGCTGCGGACCGTCCTCGACGACGCCGACAAGTCGTTCGAGATCGTGACCTACGACGATGCCGGTCATGCGTTCTACAACGACACGCGTCCGGCTGCGTACAGGCCGGCGGCCGCTCGTGATGCATGGCCGAGGGTTCTCGCGTTTTTCGAGGAACACCTCGCCTCCCGCTAGCCTAGGGATTCACCTCAGGTGCCGGGACGGGTGGCGCCCAGCCTCCTGCCGCTCGCAGGCGCCCGGCTGCGTCGGTCGGCGCGATCGCGAGCGCGTCCTCGATGATCCGGTAGAAGTTGCGTTCGAGATACTCTCTCGCGAGCGCCGGTCTCGCCACGACGGTTCGAGACTCGAGTGACGCGCGCTCGGCGGGCGCACCCACCGGCAGCTCGAACAACGCGAGCCCCGCTCCGGTCTCCGAAACCGTCAGCTCGATCACGAGCACAGGGTCGGTGGCACGACGCCGGTCATCGCGCTGGTGCTTGCGCCAGATCTCGCGCTCGGCGGATTCGAGCGCCTGCGCATAGGCGAGCGAGTCGCTGCCGTGCCTGCCGTCGCGCGGCCAGTTGGCCTCTTCCTTGAGAACGCTCTCGGCGACCACGCGACGTAGCAGACGGCTGTGGAGAAACGTCTCGACCACGGAGCTTCGGCCCCGAACCAGCAGAGTCACCTCGCCGTGAGGTCGTTCGTCGTCGGGCACCGGCGCCGTGGCGATCACGCGTTCGGCCGCGGGCGGGCTCAGTGCGCCGCCGGCAGGTCGGCCGACGCTGTCCGCATCGACGTCGGCGCCGGACGCGGCCTGCACGGCCACGGCCACGCACAGCAGGGCCGGCGCGGCGCGCATTGCGAGCTTCGGCACCATCAGAAACGAAGCAGGCCGGAACGATCCCCGAGCACCAGCGCGGCGGGCAAGACAAGAAGGTCGCATGAGAGCGCTCCGATCATCGTCGCTCCCGAGAGCAGAGAGAAATAGACCGTGGGGAGGAAGCTGCCGGCCGCACCGACCCAGAATCCGAACACGAGCACGGCCGTCGTGACGGTCAGCGCCCGGCCCACCCCGGTCGACGTACGCCGGACTGCGTCGACCGCGTCGCCCTCGTACTCACGGCGATAGCGCGCCAGATAGTGGATGGTGTCGTCGACGGCAAGACCGATCA
>SPBQ01000041.1 GCA_004525875.1 Myxococcales bacterium | reverse complement strand
GGAATGCCGCCTCATTGCTGGCGCGGCCCGACGAGTAGAAGAAGGTGCGATCCGGTTCCGTATCGCGCAGCGCTGCGCGATACGGAACCGGATCGCACCTTCTTCTACTCGTCGGGCCGCGCCAGCAATGAGGCGGCATTCCTTTTGCAACTCGTTGCGCGCGGTTACGGAACGAACAACGTCAACAACTGCTCCTACTACTGCCACCAGGCCTCGGGTGTGGCGCTGTCTATGGTGTACGGGTCGGGCACAGCGTCGATCGCACTCGAGGACCTCGATCGCGCCGATCTCGCCGTTGTGGCGGGCGCGAACCCGGCGAGCAACCACCCGCGACTGATCACGAAGCTCGTGGAGCTGCGCGAGCGCGGTGGCAAGGTCATCGTCATCAACCCGTTACGCGAGCTCGGGCTGGAGCGGTTTCGCGTTCCGTCGCGGGTGCGCAGCATGCTGTTCGGATCGCGCGTCTCGGATCTCTACCTGCAGCCGCACATCGGTGGTGATGTGGCCGTGTTCATGGCGTTGCTCAAGGCCGTGGTCGAGCGCGGCGCTGTTGAGCGCGATTTCATCGACGCGCACACCGACGGCTGGGACGCGCTTGCCGATGACATCGCGCGCTGCGACTGGGACGAGCTTCTCCGCGCTTCGGGCCTCACGCGCGCCGGCATCGAGAGCGCGGCTGAACTGATCGCTTCGTCGCGCCGGGGGATCTTCATGTGGGCGATGGGGCTCACGCATCATACCAACGGCGTGGACAACATCCTCGCGTTGTCGAATCTCGCACTCGCGCGCGGATGGCTCGGCCATCGCGGAACGGGCCTGCTACCGATCCGTGGCCACTCGAACGTGCAGGGGGTCGGCTCCTGCGGCGTTGCGCCCAAGCTCAAGGAGGCCTTCGCCGCTCGCATCGAGGAGCTGTACGGCTTCGAGCTGCCGAAAGGCCCGGGCATGGACACCTACGCGTCGATGGTCGCGGCCGAGGAGGGCCGCCTCGACGCGGCCTTCCTGCCCGGCGGGAACCTCTACGGCAGCAATCCGGATTCGGACTGGGCGTCCAAGGCGCTGAGGCGGGTTGGTACGGCCGTCTACGTGAGCACGAAGCTCAACGAAGGGCACGTCCACGGCCGTGGCCGGACGACGCTCATCCTGCCGGCGCTTGCTCGCGACGAGGAGGGCCAGGCGACGACGCAGGAGTCGATGTTCAACTTCGTCAGGCTCTCCGACGGTGGCACGCCCACCATTGAGGGTGAGATGCGCTCGGAGGTCGACATCATCGCGTCCTTGGCCGAACGCGTGTTGCCCGAAGGACGCTTCGACTGGACGGCGTTGCGATCGCACGCCGGCCTTCGCGAGCAGATCTCGATGTGCGTGGCGGGCTACGAGCCGATCGCCACGATCGAAGGGCCCGAGGGGGAAGGCGGCGCGTTCCAGATCGGCGGCCGCACCTTTCATCATCCGCACTTCCACACCGACAGCGGCAAGGCCGCCTTCTACGTGACGCCGCTCCCCGTACGCGGCGGCGGCTTCCGGCTCATGACGATTCGGTCGGAGGGCCAGTTCAACACGGTCGTGTACGAGGAAGAGGATCTTTACCGAGGCAACACACGGCGCGACGTGGTCATGCTATCGGCCGACGACGCGCGTGATCTCGGGCTGAGCGAGGGAGATCGGGTCGTCGTCGAGAACGAGACCGGAGCCCTGCTCGTGTCGGCCGCTATCGTCGACATCCGTCCCGGGAACCTGGCGATGTACTACCCGGAGGCCAACGCGCTGGTGCCGCGGCGGCTGGATGTGCGCTCGAAGACGCCGGCGTTCAAGTCGGTGAGCGTGACGCTCCGGGCCGTAGGATGATTCAGCGCCGGCGCCGCGTGCTCTGTTTGCGACGGTCGGTCGCGCGAACGAGCGCAAGCCTCCGCGGCATGCGGTGCGCTACGAAGGCTACAAGTACATCGCCACCCAGAGCGACGGTCACGGGGAGCTCTACGAGCCGGGGCGCGATCCGGTCGAGGGTACCGATGTTGCGGATATCGACGCGTTCGCTCTCGAACGAGCGTGGGCGCAGCTCGCCGCATTGAGAACCGCTGAACGCCTCCGGGGTTCACGTCGAGCTATCCAACGATGGCGACGTCGCGGTCGACTACCTGGTATCGCTGCGTGTGCACCCCGCCGCGCCGTTCGTCAACCTCCACCGCTTGAGCATGGATCCGGGATACGTGATCGAGCCCGGCGTGCGCTCCGACGGCGTGGTCCTGCGTGGCCGCATGGATCCCGGCGATCGCGACCACATGCGCTTCGATCTCATGGCGACGATGGGAACGCTGCGTATCGACGCCGACGTCGACGGCACGCCGCTCGCGAGCGACCGGATCACCGTCGGCGAGTCGAGGCTGCTCGGCGACGGCGCTGGTATGGGATTCCCGATCGCGGCGCTCCTCGGCCCCGGGCGGGCGAAGGCCGAGATCGAGGGTGGGGTCAGGCTGAGCGTGCGGAGCGAGACGCAGACATCGGCGATTGCGAGCGAGGTCCTGTCACCGGAAGAAGAACGACGCCTGCAAGCGCTCGGCTACCTGCGGTGATCTAGGTATCGCGATTGCGAAGATACTCATCGATGAGCTCGACGAGCCGGCGGCGGTCGAAGCTCGGTTCGTGACCGCCGTGTACCACGCTCACGTTCATCTCGCGCAGCCGCTTCATCGTCGCCACGTAGGCTACGATGTCGCTCTCGGGCAGGATGTCGATGAGCGGGCCGTCGTAGATCGCGTCTCCCGAGAACAGGATCCCGGTCGCCGGCTCGAATAGCCCGACCGAGCCGTGCGTGTGACCGGGTAGATGGAGAACCTCGAAGTAGCGGTCTCCCAGATCGATCACGTCGCCGTCATCGATCGTCGCCGTGGGATGGGTGGACTGAACGGTGTAGGCCGCGGGGTCGAAATCGTGCTCGGGCAGGGCATCGAGCAGGACCTCCGCGTCGAGCACGTAGCCGACCGCGCTCAGGGCCTCGACGGCGAAGTCGGGGAAGTCTTGTTTGCGCAACGCCTGGAACTCTCCGTAGTCGCGCATCTGGACGGCCTCGGACGGATGGATGCGGCGGTCGTCGAACTCGTGGAGACTGCCAACGTGATCATAGTGAAGGTGTGTCGCGGCAGCGATGAGCGGATGGTCGAGAACGTCGGCGAGCTCTTCGCGTAGGGACGCGACGCCGAGGCCCGTGTCGACGAGAACGTCACGATCACGACCGCGGACGTGCCAGATATTGCAGCGGATCAGCGGGTGGACGTGGGGCTCCGTGATCCACGTGACCCCGTCACCCACCGGGCGTCGTTCGAACCATCGGTCGGCGGTATGCAGCGTCGCCATAGCGCTTTGCATACAGGGTCGGCGCCGCTCTCGGAACGGTCGCTGTAAGGACCTCGAACGCAAGGTTCCTGCAGGCGCTCGGCATTCGACGTTAGGCGGACAAATGGCCTAGAACGTTTCATCTCCGCGGGAGGCGAACGGATATGGCAAGGCTCTGCGAAGGACGGGTCGCAATCGTCACGGGAGCGGGTCGTGGCATCGGGCGCGAGCACGCGCTGTTGCTCGCGCGTCACGGTGCGAAGGTGGTTGTGAACGACCTCGGAGGCACCCGCGACGGCACGGGCACCGACGCGGTCCCTGCCGCGGACGTCGCGGCCGAGATCCGCGCGCAAGGCGGCGAGGCGAGCGTCAGTGGCGCCGACGTCAGTGATTTCGAGGCTGCTGGCGCGATGGTCCACCACGCCGTCACCGCTTTTGGTCGTCTCGACGTCGTCGTCAACAACGCGGGCATCCTGCGCGACCGGATGCTCGTCAACATGACCGAGGCCGAGTGGGACGCGGTGATCAAGGTCCATCTCAAGGGAACATTCGCGCCGACCCGTCACGCCGCGGCCTACTGGCACGAGCGCAGCAAGGCCGGGGAGCCCATCGACGCGCGCATCATCAACACGACTTCGGTCTCGGGCATCTACGGCAATCCCGGACAGACCAACTACGGCGCGGCCAAGATGGGGATCGCGGCATTCACGATCATCGCCGCGCGCGAGCTCGCCCGCTACGGAATCACGGTCAACGCCGTGGCGCCGGGCGCGATCACGCGCATGACCGAGGATCTCGCGATGGCGGTGGGGAGCGAGGAGGAGACGGCCGCGCTGCACCCTCGCTGGATCGCCCCGATCGTCACGTGGCTGGCCAGCACCGAATCGAGCGATGTGACCGGCCGCGTGTTTGAGGCCACGGGCCGCATCCTCGCCGTGGCCGAGGGCTGGCATCGCGGGCCGGTCGTCGAGCCGCTCGAGGATCCGACCGAGCTCGGACCCGTGGTTCGCGATCTCGTTCGTCGTGCACGCAAGAACGCGGGCATGGACGGACGTGATCTCGACGGCGGACTCGGCTCCTAGCCGATTCGGCCGCTGCTACTCTTTCTTCTTGATGGTGAAGCCGCCGAGCGTCACGCCGACGTCCCAGCCGCGTCCGGATCCGGCGATCGCGAGCGAGATCTCGCCCTTTGTCATCGCCTGCGCCTGACCGCCCTTGGTGGCGCCGGCGCTGGCTTCCGCCTGCGCGTAGGTGCCGTAGATCTCGCTGATGTCCTTGACCTCGGAGAACGTACCCGTGCCATCGATAATGTCCGACTTGCCGATGGTGAAGCCACCGCCGTGGCTGGAGAGTTCCACCTCCGCACTATCTCCGTTCGAGCAGGTGACCTTGCCCGTGCCCTTCATCTGCTTGTAGATGAGATGAGGGACCAGCCCGAAAGGTCAAAGTTCATCGTACAGCTGGCCAACTCTGTCGCGTGGACGGGCGTCGAGAGCATGGTGACCGCGGCAGCGGCCGCGAGCATCTGGATCGTGCGCATGGGGGGAACCTCCTGGGCCTCGGTCAAGCCGCGAAGCGTATAGGCGCTGGTCCCGGTGTCAATCCGTTCTGATGACGGACGGAGCGTTCGGAACTCTCCGCCGAAATGCGCCGAGTTCGAGAGTGATCCCGCTATAGGGACTCGAGGATCGTCACCGTCTCGGGTTCCAGCAGCATCGGTGAGATCTGATCGGTCGCGGCCATCCGTTGCGGGGAGCGGGCCCAGGCGTCCCACTCGCCGTGCGTGCGCCACGTCGAGATCAGCACGTAATGGTGGGGGTTCGCCGAGTCTCGCCAGGTTTCGCCTGAGATGTAGCCCGGCATATGCATGGCGGCGTGGCGAACATCGCGTGTGAGCTGCTGATAGGCGAGCTCGGTCGATTGTCCGACTTTCCGTTCGATCAGTACGCGGATCATATGACGTATCCGTACAGCGGGTAGCGTCCTGCATACCAGATTGATCGAGCAGCTGCCACAGAACAGCGAACGACCAGACGCGTGCGGCGCGCTGCGGCCGAAGTCGCGACGGCTTCGCTGGCGCGGTCCGGTCGGATAGACTCACTCGCGCCGCCGTACCCGCTCCCGTGTTCCCGATCCACGACGATAATCCGACCCTGCGCACACCGGTCGTCACGTTCGTTCTGATCGCCCTGAACGCGGTGGTGTGGGCCTCGCTCCAGGGCTTCGGCGCGCCCGACCGGCTGTTCCATTCCCTGTGCGGTTTCGCACTGATCCCTGGCGAGTTGCTCGGGACCGTGGAGCCGGGCACCCGCCTCCAGCTCGCGGAGGGACACGCGTGCGTGCTGCGAGGCGGGCTCACGGGGAGGGCATGGATGACGCCGCTGAGCTCGATGTTCATGCACGGCGGCTGGCTCCATCTACTCGGCAACATGTGGTTCTTGTGGGTCTTCGGCAACAACGTCGAAGATTCGATGGGACGCGGGCGCTTCATCGTCTTCTATCTGCTCTGTGGGCTCGGGGCGGCGGCCGCGCAGGTGGCCAGCAACCCCGCCAGCGCAGTTCCAATGGTCGGAGCATCCGGAGCGATCGGCGGCGTGATGGGGGCCTACGCCGTCCTCCACCCACGGGCTCACGTCCACATGCTGCTCTGGTTCGGCTTCTACGTTCGAACCGTCGTCGTGCCCGCGGCCTTCATGCTCGGCTACTGGTTCGTCATCCAGCTGGTCATGGGGCTGCCGCGGTTCGGCGAGGAGGGTGGAGGGGTCGCGTTCTGGGCCCACGCCGGCGGGTTTGTCGCCGGCATGGGGCTCGTCTTGATCTTCCGGAATCCGACGCTGCTTGCGCTGCAGCGCCGGACGATTGCGGGCGGCGCCGGCTGAACGCCCGCGGTGCCGGGTCAACGCCTGCGGCTGCGGCCGGAGTCCCGTAAGGGCGTCCGAAGCTTCTCGAGAGAGCCCGGCGCGACTCGTCGGGTCGTCCGCCCGTCCGCCAGCCACCCCGCCCGTCAGCCCAGCATGGTCAGCACCTCGTTGGTGTGGCTCTTCACGTCGACCTTCGCAAGCGTGTGGGTGATCTTGCCGTTCTCGTCGATGATGTAGCTGATTCGAGCGGGGAAGTCGGAATCGGCGGCGCCGTAAAGCGTACCGACCGTCTTGTCGGTGTCGCACAGGAGCGGGAACGTGTAGCCGAACTTCTCGGCGAAGGCCTTGTTCTCCTCCACCGTGTCGAAGCTGGCGCCGAGGATCTGGACGTTTCTGTCTTCGAACTCTTGGATTCGATCACGGAATCCATTGCCCTGGATCGTTCAGCCGGGGGTGTCGGCCTTCGGATAGAACCACAGGATCACCTTCTTCCCGCGGTAGTCCGACAGCTTCACTGTCGAGCCGTCGTGCGCCTGGACCTCGAAATCCGGCGCGTTGTCGCCGACCTGCAGCAGGGCCGGCTCCTTATTGCTGATGAGCTCACCGATGCCGTGCTTGATGAGCTTGAGGTACGTCTTGAGTCCGGGCATGCGCGACATATGGACCTCGACGCGATCTTTGGCAATCGGCGCGGACGTGCAAGTAGGCTGCGGGCCTGGTATTACCTCCTGGATCACGTCCGTGGGCGGGCGTTCACGGAGGAATCCATGAGCAAGCATGCCGGAAGCAACGGTACCGGCGGTCTCAACCGCAACAGTCGTACCATCACCGAGGGCGACAACCGCGCGCCCAACCGCGCGATGCTGCGGGCCGTGGGCTTCGCTGACACCGACTTCGGCAAGCCGATCGTCGGCATCGCCAACGGGCAGAGCAACATCACGCCCTGCAACGCCGGGCTCGGCGACCTCGCCGAGCGTGCGGCCGCCGCCCTCCACGAGGCCGGGGCGATGCCGCAGACGTTCGGCACGATCACTGTCAGCGACGGCATCTCGATGGGAACCGAGGGCATGAAGTGCTCTCTCGTCAGTCGCGAGGTGATCGCGGATTCGATCGAGACTGTCTGCCGCGGCCAGTGTCTGGACGGGGTGCTCGCCGTCGGCGGCTGCGACAAGAACATGCCGGGGGCCATGATCGCCCTGGCACGCCTCAACATCCCCGAGGTGTTCGTCTACGGGGGCACGATCAAGCCGGGCCACTACGCCGACAAGGATTTGACGATCGTCAGCACGTTCGAGGCCGTCGGCGAATACGGCGCCGGCCGCATCTCGCGCGAGGACTTCGAGCAGATCGAGAAACGCGCCTGCCCCGGCAAGGGCTCGTGCGGCGGCATGTATACGGCCAACACGATGAGCAGCGCATTCGAGGCGATGGGCATGAGCCTGCCCTACAGCTCGACGATGGCCGCCGAGGACGGCGAGAAGGCCGACAGCGCCGCCGAGAGCGGCCGCGTGCTGTATCGCTGCATCGAGAAACAGCTGCGCCCCCGCGATATTCTGACCAAGGAGGCGTTCGAGAACGCGATCAGCGTCATCATGGCGGTCGGCGGATCAACCAACGCCGTTCTCCACCTTCTCGCGATTGCACACGCCGCGGAGGTCGATCTCGCGCTCGACGATTTCGAACGCATCCGTGCTCGCGTCCCGGTGATCGCCAACTTGAAGCCCTCGGGTGCTTACGTCGCTACAGATCTTCACCGCGTCGGCGGAATCCCGCTCGTGATGCGCATGCTGATGGAGCGTGGCCTCATCCACGCCGACTGCATGACCGTCACGGGCAAGACGATCGGGGAGGTTCTCGCATCGGTGCCGGCCGAGCCGCCGAAGGGACAGGACGTCGTCATGCCGATGGACAAGCCGATCTACACCGAAGGGCACCTCGCGATCCTGCGCGGCAATCTCGCACCGGACGGGGCGGTCGCGAAGATCAGCGGCATCGCGGTCAAGAAGATCACCGGGCGCGCGCGCGTGTTCGAACGAGAAGAGGACAGCCTCTCAGCCATCCTCAACGACGAGATCGAGCCGGGCGACATCCTCGTCATCCGCTACGAGGGCCCCAAGGGTGGCCCCGGCATGCGCGAGATGCTCGCGCCGACCAGCGCGATCATCGGCAAGGGCCTCGGCGACAAGGTGGGCCTTATTACCGACGGCCGCTTCTCGGGCGGTACCTACGGCATGGTCGTCGGCCACGTCGCGCCCGAGGCGCAGGTCGGCGGGCCGATCGCGCTGGTTCGCGAAGGCGACACCATCACGATCGACGCCGATGAACGCTCGTTGCGGCTGGAAGTGGAGGACGCGGAGCTCGAGCGCCGCCGTGCCGCATGGAAGGCGCCCGAGCCGCGCTATCGCACCGGAGTCCTCGCGAAGTACGCGAAGCTAGTCTCCAGCGCGGCGAGGGGCGCCGTCACGGACTGACTGGCCCGGGGCCGAGGGTCCGGCGAGGGTTCACCGATCGCCGAGCCGGATCCACGGTGGCTGCGTGCCCGCGCTGCCGATGTAGCGCCCGACGTCGCTCACGAGCCGCGAGGTGTCGACGCCGAGGAACCCGTCGCCGGCGGCGAGCACCAGTGGCGAACCGCGCTCGAGGAGTCTCGCGGCGGGTGCCGCGCTGCCGGCGCGTCGTTTGAGACAGGCCGCCGCGAGCTGGATCAGGCCCTGCAGGAAACGTCCGACCGGCGATTGTGGCCCCGACCCCTTCCACAGCGCCTCGAGGGCTTCGTGCGACTCCCACCAGTACGCTTCGTTGAACAGGTCGATCGCGTACAGATAGGTCTCGCACTCCCGCCAGCGGGACGGGTCGAGCCTCTCGGAGCGAACCTCACGGTTGTAGGAGTGACCGGTCGGGTGTCGGACCGGGTGCGGATCACTGCTGCCGGGCGTGTAACGGTAGGCAGGCAGCGGGCGAGGGCTGTAGCGGCGCGGCTGTGGGTTCACGGCGAGTCGTTGTAACGTCTTTGTGGCACAATGCCGCGCGCGGGCACAGTGACCGCGCACGCGGGTGGTTCCCGTCAGGACCGGAGTGACGACCGAACACGACCAAGAGCTACGATGGGTCGACGGGCAACGCGAGGCAATGTGCGAGTGCGTCGCGGCTTGGGCCTCGATCGGATCGGGTACCTACAATCTGGACGGACTCTCGCGTATGCGCGACGCGGTCTCTCGTCGCCTGCGGGCGCTCGGCGCTGCGGTCGTGTCGACCCCCGTGCCGCCGGAGCGAGCCATCGACGGCGCCGCCCGCTTCGTCGACCAGCCGCTCGGCCCGCTCGTGACGGCGGTGAAGCACGGCGCCGCCGAGCTGCAGATTCTGCTCGCCTGTCATCTCGACACGGTCTTTGCCGTCGATGATCCGTTTCGCGAGGTGACGCTCGGTAACGACGGTCGGCTGCGGGGCCCCGGTGTGGTCGATGCCAAGGGCGGCATCGTCGTCATGCTGACGGCGCTCGAGGCGCTCGAGCGCAGCGCACTGGCCGGACGCGTCGGCTGGAAGGTCATTCTGAACAGCGACGAGGAGATCGGCTCGCCTGGATCGGCGGACTTATTGCGCGAGGCGGCACACGACCGTCTCGTCGGCCTCGTCTACGAGCCGGCCCTGCCCGACGGCGACCTGGTGTCGGCGCGCAAGGGATCCGGCAATTTCACCGTCGTCGTGCGCGGCGTGGCCGCTCATGCGGGCCGTGACTTCGAGAACGGCCGCAGCGCCGTGAGCGCGCTAGCGCGGCTCGTCATCGTGCTCGAGGACGTCGGCCGCTCGCTTGGCGGTGTCACAGTCAACGTGGCCAAGCTCGAGGGCGGCGGTCCCTACAACGTGGTGCCGGAACTCGCGCTGGCGCGCTTCAACGTCCGCGTCGACACCGACAGCGAGATGGAGGATGCCGAGCGCGTCATCTCGCAAGCGGTGGCGCGGGCCGGCGAGGCTGACGGCATTCGCGCCGAGTTGCACGGCGAGTTCCGTGCGCCGCCCCGGCCGGTGACTCCCGCAATGCAGGCATTGATGAACGCGATCGAGTCGTGCGGTGCCGATCTGGGCATCGGTCTCGGATGGCGGGCCACGGGCGGGG
>SPBQ01000042.1 GCA_004525875.1 Myxococcales bacterium | reverse complement strand
GATGGCCAGCGCGGCGTGCGCCAGAACGGGCGGCCCGGCGCCGCCGCCGTAGTGCACCTCGCCGAACGCGCGCAGCCGCGGCACGCCGAGCACGCGTGCCATCTCCATCTCCGTGGTCGACTCCAGGGAGTAGCGGTACATGGCGTCGACGTCGGCGGGCACAAGGCCGGCATCGGCGAGCGCGCCGAGGATGGCCAGCGCACCGCTTCGCCGCTCGGTCATGCCGATGTCCTTCGCGTAAGGAAGAGCGTGGATGCCGACGACTGCAGCCTGCCGGCTGCGAGGGTACTTGTACGGACCACTCATCCAGATTTTCCGACCAACCGTCGTGCCGCGCACGCGGGCCGCGGCGGCGTCAGCGTGCACAGCCGTGGTTCCAACGTCAAGACTGCGAGCCCCGAGGCCAGCCCGGGGCCAGGCCGTGTGGATCGTGGCCTGACAAGGCGCCGCACGCCAGGCTGGGCTGCGCGGCTCGAGACCCGCGTCCGTGTCGAGGAGCTGTTCGCCGTCGGGCCGGGGTTCGAGGTCGACGCGGACGGTCTCGATAGAGTCCACTCGGGCAACGTCCGTGGATTCTCCCGGTTGCCGATGACGCTGGTGTGATCCGCTCCCCCCGACGGACGTGGAACCGGCGGCCGGGCTGCGCCATACTCACCATCGTCTCGCCCATCGCGTGAGACCGCGGACACAGGTCGGTTGAGGTCCGTCGCAAGCTACTGTGAGAAAACGCGGCCGCGCCACACAACGTCGACGAGCCCGATCGGCCGGCGCCCGCATGAACACGGAACGGAGACGTCGATGAAACGAACCATGGGAAGCCGCGCCGCTCGCACGGTCGCGCTATCGGCATTCGCGATCGGCCTGATCGCCACCGGCGCCGCGGCCGGCAACGATGTCCAGCGCTTCACCGGAGCAACCGTCTACGTGCCCGTGTACTCACAGGTGTACCAGGGGTCCAACGTCACGCCTTTCCAGATCGCGGCGACCACCAGCGTGCGCAACACCGATCCCGACCACTCCATCAAGCTATTGACCGTCGATTACTACGACTTCAACGGCAAGAAGGTTCGGGGGTACCTCACCAGCGAGGTCGAGATCGGTCCGCTGGCCTCCCGGGAGTTCCAGGTGCGCGAGGACGACCGGACCGGT
This sequence comes from Myxococcales bacterium, assembly GCA_004525875.1. The sequence goes on along the minus strand of SPBQ01000042.1, from coordinate 9,142 downwards.
GGCTCGGGGGCGAACTTCATCGTCATCTGGAAATCGGACACTCCGGTCACCGAACCGATCATCGAGGGGTTGATGATCGGTACTTTCGCCGGCCAGGGGATCTCGTTCACCAGCCGCGGCCAGGTGATCGAGTAGGCGAACCGGAGAGCAGGCCAACCACAGGTACCCAGGTGAAGCGCCTCCAGACGGCACTGGACGCGGCGGCGATGGCGGCGGCGATGATCCGCGAATCGGGCCGGCTGATGATCGGCCGGCTGGTACCGGGCCGTGGGGAAGGCCCCGTGCCGGCCTCGGCGGCAGCCGTCGGGCGGGCCGAGCTCACTCGGGCGATGTCCCGGACCTGCCCGGGCGCACGCGTTGCCCGCATCCGTGTCCTGGACGAGCACAGCGGGACGACCGATCGGGCGCGCCTGGCGCTCGAGTACGAGACGACCGGCGACGCCGAGGAGCCGCCGGTCTCGGTCTTCGTGAAGACTGCGCCAGCCAGCCTGGCCGGCCGACTATTCGTCAATGTGATGGACCTGGCGGCGACCGAGGTACGCTTCTACCGCGAGATCGCCGCGACGGTTCCAATCGCGATCCCACGCGCGTGGTACGCGGAGCGTCACAGCGCGTCCGGTGCGTTCCTGCTGGTTCTGGAAGATCTGACCACGCGCGGCGCCCGCTTCACCGACGCGTCGGACCGGGCCGATCTCGAGACAGCGCGCCGTGTGGTCACGACGCTCGGCCGCCTGCACGCCGCATTCTGGAACAGCCCGCGCTTCGACGCCGACCTGCACTGGCTCAAGCCGCCGGGCCCCAGACGCGGCCTGCGCCTGGAGCGCTTCTTGTGCCGGGCCATGGTCGGGCGTGGGACGAATCGCTTCGCCGACGTGATTCCAGAGCAAATCCGGGCATCTACGACACGCATCGTGGACGCCCGCGACCGCCTGGAGAGGGCCTGGGCCGAAGGGCCGGCCACGCTGCTCCACGGCGACTCACACATCGGCAACATGTACTTCGTCGATGACACGGTCGGCCTGCTCGACTGGCAGGTCGCGCAGCGCGGGCAGGGCATGCGCGACATCAGCTACTTCCTCGTCAATTCCGTACCCACCGAAACCCGCCGCGCGCACGAGCGCGACCTCATCGAGCTGTGGCGAGCGGTGCTGGACGACGGCGGTGTGCGTCCACCGACATTCGATACCGCGTGGCGCCAGCATCGCCTCCACGCGACCTACACCTGGATCGGAACCGCGGTCACGGCGGCGGCGCCGCAGCTTCAGCCGGCGCCGATCGCCCGTGCCGGACTGTCGCGAGCCTGCCGCGCACTCGTCGATCTCGAGTCTCTCGCCGCTCTCGAAGAGATCGGCGCCTGATCCGGAACATAAAAAGTTCATCAACCTCGGGTTTCGAGCTGGCGAATGCCGCTGCACCGCGATAGTCAGGATGAACGATGCCCGACAGCTCGGAATGAATCTGTACGACGTTGACGCTTGCGCGTGAGGCAGCCGACCAGCCATCCGGAGCACCGAGCCGGAGCGCGGGGAGTCGGAGCCGACGCCTCCGGTCCTGAAGCCGATCGAAGAGCGCCCCTCCGTCTACCAGCCACCGAAGCAGTTCGGCGCGTAATCGATCCCGTGGCACGCACAATCACAGAGCCGGCCATTACAGGCGGCGGCGAGATCCCTCGTTCAGCGGCGGCTTCGCCGGCCCGGCTTCGCCGACAGCGCGCCGTACCCGTCGTCCTCCTCGCAATCGGACTGCTGGCGGCATGGCCGTTCGTCGCCCCCGCCGAGGAGGCCGTGGGCCCGCAAACTGCGGCAGAGCTCGGGCTCATGCATGGCTTTCCGCCCCCACCGGACAAGCTCGTCACGCTGGCGAACTGGCAGGGCGAACCGTTCACGCGCTGGTCCCTGCAGAACGTCACCGAGATCATCCCCACCGCACGCATCAAGCGTTCGAATGGGGTGGCGGAGCTCGACACCGAGCTCCAGAATCACGACGCCGTGGTGTTCGCAGCCGCCGACGGCAAGCGCAAGACGGTCGCCGATATGCTCGCCGAGACCTACACCGACGGCTTCATCGTCCTGCAGAACAGCAAGATCGTTACCGAGCGCTACTTCAACGGCATGCGTCCGTCGACACTGCACCTGCTGCACGGCGTCACTCAGAGCTACATCGGCACGCTCGCCGGTCTGCCGATCACGGGCGGACAGCTCGACCCGAACAAGCCGATCACGGATTACATCAGCGAGCTCGCCGGCACGGGCTTTGACGGGGCGACGGTCCGTCAGGTGCTCGACATGCGCACAGGCGTGAAGTTCAGCGAGGATGCGACCGATCCGACCTCAGAGATCAGCAACATGGAGATCTCGATCGGCTGGCGGCCACGTGGCTACTCGGATGCGCCGGCGTCTGCCTTCCAGTTCCTCGCAACGCTCACCGACAAGACGAGCGAGCACGGCCAGAAGTTTGCCTATCGCTCGGCTCACACCTACGTGCTCGCCTGGCTGATCGAGCGCACCACGGAGACGCGGCTGCAGGACTACCTTGCCACCCAGCTGTGGGCGAAGCTCGGTGCCGAGTACGATGCCGCCTTCACCGTGGACCCGCACGGCACCCCTGCCGCAGGCGCGGGCCTCAACACCACGCTCCGCGACACGGCACGCTTCGGCCAGATGCACCTGCAGGGCGGATTCTTCAACGGCCAGCAGATCGTTCCCACCGAATGGATCACCGATTGCCGTCAGGGCGACGAGGGCGCACGCGGCGCCTACGGCGGCTCGGAGTACGCGCGGCTGCTTCCGAAGGGGATCTATCGGAACCAGTGGTGGGTGAAGGACCCGACCAAGGGCATCTACGTGGCCGTCGGGCGCTACGGCCAGATGCTCTACGTCAACGTGCCGGCCAACATGGTGGGCGTGAAGCTGTCTTCTTACCCCTCCGCAGACGACCACAACCTGATCGTCGATCACGTCCGCGCGTTCGACGCGATCGCCGAGCAGCTCTCGAAGAAGTAGCTCGCTGCGCGAGCTACCGTCCCATCGTACGACGCCGCCTCCGGCGGCTAGTCGTTGAACCCGGGCGCTGGAGTGCTACAGAGCACGTCTTCCGCGTGAACGGTGTCGAAGTACTCCTTGATCTCGTCGATCTTGCCGTCGCGTATCACGAACAGGTAGTGGTAGAGCTGGTTGTAGACCTGACCGCTCACATGCCGACCAAACGACTCGGCTTCGGCCGACACGCGATCAGCCTCCGCGGTCAACGAGTGCACGTCGAAGCGTAGGCCCTCGGGGAACATCAAGCCGACAGCGCCGATCAGCTCGGGAAGCCGTTCGCGCGGCTGGGTGCCGGAGAACGGCAGCGTGCCGGCCACCCAGCAGGTGCATCGGTCCGAGTAGAGCGCGACAACGCCGTCGACGTTCCCCGCCGAGAGTCGCTCGAAGAACTGTCTGGCAATCTCCTTGTTGGCCTCGAGCCGTTCCTGCTCACGCGCTAGCGTATCCATCACTGGTCACCTCCATTCGTGGCCGACAGGCTACGCAAACGACCGGCGTGGTCCAAGTCTCCGACGCATGGCGTTCGCCTCCACGCTGGTGCACAATCACCGCGCTCGGCGACTCGTCACGAGCGACGCAATCGACGTGAAGTTCGGCATCCTCCCACCGTACGGACTGGGTCCCATCGAGGAGCCCGGCTACGCCACCGCCTTCGCGCGCATGGTCGAGGAGGCGGGGTTCGAGTCAATCTGGGTCGTCGAACACGTCGTGATGGCGGTCGAGTACGACTCTGTCTACCCCTACGACCCGAGCGGACGGACCCCGTTCGACGCCCACACCGTCCAACCCGACCCGCTCATCTGGCTGAGCCACGTCGCCGCTGCGACGACCCGCATCCGGCTCGCCACGGGCGTGCTCATCCTGCCGCAGCGGAACCCGCTGATCCTCGCCAAGGAGCTCGCCTCCCTCGACCGGCTCTCGGGCGGACGCGTGGAGCTCGGCATCGGGGTCGGCTGGGTACGCGAGGAAGCCGAAGCCGTGGGCAGCGATTTCGGCTCGCGCGGCAAGCGCGCCGACGAGTACGTGAATGTGATGCGCACGCTGTGGCGCGAGCCGGTCGCGTCGTTCGACGGCGCCTATGTGAAATTCGACCGCATGGTCAGCGCGCCACGCCCGGTCCAGGAAGGCGGCGTGCCGATCGTCGTCGGCGGACACTCGCCGGCCGCTGCGCGCCGTGCCGGTAGGCTCGGCGACGGCTTCTTCCCTCTCGGCGTGATGCCCAACCGGATGAAGGAGCTGCGCGAGCTGATGACCCACGAGGCCGATGCCGCGGGTCGCGATGCCGCCGCGATCGAGATCACCACGGTTGCCTCACCCGACGCGCAGGGACTCGCCTATTGCCGCGCGCTCGGCGCCGATCGAATGATCGTCGCCGCCAACCGCGGCGATCTCGACGGGCTACGCGAGTTCATCGATCGCTTCCGCAACGACGTGATGCTCACCGAAACGCCGTGATGCCGTTAGCCGCCGGAGGCGGCGTTACGAGAAGGACTGGCGAGCGAAGCTCGCGCGGTTAGCTCGCCCTGCGAGCGAACCGCCGGAGGCCGCGTCATGCAATGGACTAGCGAGCGCGCGCTCATCGCGCGACGAGCTTCATCGGCAGGCCGCCGCGCGGGCGCAGCGTCACCATCGGCTCCGGCTCGACCGGTCGTGAATCCGCCAGCGTGAGCGCGTAACGCTGGGACACTGTCGCCAGGACCAGCACCGCCTCGTGGATCGCAAACGAGTTACCGATACACAGATGCGGCCCACCACCAAACGGGTAGTAGGAGAACTTCGGCCGCGCGGCCACTGCCTCGGGCGCGAAGCGCTCGGGCCGGAATACCAGCGGATCCGGCCAGATGCCCGGGTGACGGTGCGTGAGCCAGGGGCTCAGTGCCACCAGCGAGCCCTTGCGGACCCGGTAGCCTCCGATCTCGTCTTCTTCGGTCGCGTTGCGAGAGGTCGCCCACGCGGGCGGGTACAGCCGCATCGCCTCATCGAGCACCATCCGCGTGTAGGTCAGCTGCGGCAGGTCCGCGACGGTCGGCAGACGACCGCCGAGTGTGCGTGCGAGCTCGTCGTGCAGGCAGGCGGTCGCCTCCGGATTGCGCGCGAGAAGAGACCACGTCCACGCCAGCGCGTTGGACGTGGTCTCGTGGCCGGCGACGAACAGCGTGAGAACCTGATCGCGCAGCTGGGCGTCGTCCATCCCGGCGCCGGTCTCCTCATCACGGGCCGCGAGCAAAAGAGACAGGAGATCGGAGCCCGGCTCGGAGGCGGTGCGACGAGCCGCGATGATGTCGTTCATGATGCCGTGCAGCAGTGCCAGCGAACGCCGTGCGCTGCGGGTCGGCCGACCCGTGAACATGGCGATGAGCCCCTGCAGGGTGAAGCCGTCCTCGAGGAACTGACGGTTGAGCGACGTCACCGCTTCGCCGACGACGTCGGCGTCGGCCTTCACGACCGCACCGAAGAGGGCGCGTGTGACGATGTCGAGCGTGACCCGGCTCATCTCGGCCGCCACGTCGAGCGTATCGCCGGCCCGCGCCGCCGGCTCCCAGCGCTGCAGCATCGCCACGGTCTGCTCGACCATGAGCTCGCCGAACGCGGCGATACGGTCGCGGTGAAAGGCCGGCTGCATCAGGCGGCGCTGGGCGAGCCAGGTGTCGCCGTCGCTCGTGAGCAGACTTTCCCCGAGCACCGGGCGGAGCATCCGCCAGTCCATCGTATTCTTGTCGTAGGCGGCGTGCCGGTCTTGCAGCACGTGTTTCACATGATCGGGGTGGACCAGCAGTACCGCCGGCCAGATGAAAAACCGGAGACGAACGACGTCGCCGTATTCGCGATGACATCGCTCCAGAAAGCCGAGCGCGTCGCGCTCGATGGAGCCGACGTGGCCGAGGATCAGATTGCCGCGCGGTCCGATAGGATCCAGCGGTACCGCCCCCGGCAGGACGTCTACCTGGCTCGTCGTCGCTCTCATCGATTCGCTCGTGGCCCGGCTCTCCGAATACGCCCGGCCAGGGATCGACGCAATGCGAGCGAGCGGGCGGACGGACGGCCGATGGTGCCACCCAGCGGTCAGCGGCGTGAGCGTGACCGGCGGAGCTTACGCAGCTCCGGCAGCGGCACGAACCACTTCGCGTATCGATGGCCGTCGCTGTACGGCGTGCCGTCGGGGTCGTCGACCAGGACGGTCGCCCGCTTGGTGATCCGGCGGATGAAGCCGGCGTGGCGCGTTCCGTCGCCCTCGAACTCCACCCAGTCGCCCACGCGCACACCATGGCTGACCAGGGCGCGCTCGGTCTGCGTCACCAGACGATGACTGGCCGCCGTGTGACCGAACAGGTTCCCCGCGATCGTCAGGAAGCGGGGCCGCGCGCAGCTCGAGCGACCCCAGACCAGGAACTCGAGCAGGTGAACGAGCTCGTGCTCCACGATGCGCTGCATGGCAGCGAGGCGGTCGCTGCACTCGACGCCCGAGACGACCACCGGCCGCTCGACGTCGGCGAAGCTCTGGAACAGGAGCACCGAGGAAACGGCGATCTCGTAGCTGTGATAGTGGGACGTACACCCGTCGCGCCGCACTCGATGCTGGCGCCGCCGGGTCGAGCCGCCCACCGATGTCATCCGCCGACTGAGCCTCACCTCGAGCGGCTCGGGCGTGCCCTCGCCGAGCATCTCGCCGAGCCACCCCGAGAAGAAATGAGCATCGTACAGTGCGATCAGTGTATCGAGATCCGACGCACGCAGGCTCTTGAAGCTCGTCCCTTCCAGATGCGCCGACGCGGCGAGAAAGGCGGACCGCACCCGCTCGTCCTTCGCCTCGATCTCCGCCTCGTCGTGGGCCAGACGGCTCACGATGCTCGCGGGCTCGGGACCGAGCTCGCGCCACAGCGGGGAGTTGCGCGCGGCCGTCACGCTACCGGCAGCCACGGATCAGTCGTAGAGCAGCGCGGCACCGCGGCCGGCGTCATACGCCTCGGTACCGCCGGCGGCCACGGCCATCACGGCGTCGAGATCCGCGCCCGCGTCGATGGCCTCGCGCACCGCGCGCTTGCCGGTGAGCAGGTCGATGGCTGGAACGTCGTCGCGGAACTCGTAGGGCTCGGTGCGCCACGCGAAATCGTCCGGCCACAGCGTCCGCACCGCAACCAGCACGGCGAGCCCGGTCCGGTACGAATCGAATGCGTGCCTGTCGGTGACGTGGAGCTGTACGGCGCCGCAGGATTTTCCTCCGTGCTTCTGGAACATCGGCTCGATCGTGCAGGGCCGCAGCGTGAGGCCGGGCAACGAATGGCGCTCGAGCTCCTCGCCGAGCGCACGACCGTCGACGAACGGCGCGCCGACGAGCTCGAACGGTCGCGTCGTACCGCGCCCCTCCGAGAGATTGGTGCCTTCGATGAGACACATACCCGGGTAGACGACGGCCGTGTCCACGCTCGGCATGTTCGGTGACGGCATCACCCACGGCAGCCCGGTCTCCTCGAAGTACTGACCGCGGCGCCAGCCCTCGCAGGCAACGACCTCGAGCTCGCAGTCGATCCCGAACGAATCGTTGTACAGGCGGGCCAGCTCGCCGACGGTCATCGCGTGGCGCTGCGGGACCGGGTACAGGGCGCAGAAGTTTTCGAGCCCGGCGTCGAGGCCCCCGCCCTCGACCTGCTCGCCGCCGATCGGGTTCGGGCGGTCGAGCACGATCATCTTCACGCCGGCCCGCCTGGCCACGCGCATGGACAGTGCCATCGTGGCCGCATACGTGTAGTAGCGCGCGCCGACATCCTGGACGTCGAACACCAGTGCGTCGAGACCGTCGAGCTGTTCCACGGTTGGCGAGAGCGAGTCGAACGTCTCGCCGTAGAGACTGACCTCGGGCAGCCCGCTGACCGCGTCACGGCCGGCGCCGACCTCGACCATGTCCTGCGCGGCACCGCGAACGCCATGCTCGGGGCCAAACAGCCTCCTTAGATCGATGTCCGGGTGAGCGTGGAGAAGATCGATGGCGTGGCGCAGCCGGTGGTCGACGGCGGTGGGGTTGGCGACCAGCCCCACGCGCGCCCCGGTGAGAAACCTCTGCGGATCGTCGAGCAGGCGTTCGAGTCCGGTGCGCATGCGGATATGCTAGCCGGAACACGAATCGCTGTCGCCACGGACGCGCAGCACCGGCGGTGCGCTGGGCGGGCCGGTCGCTCGGATTCGAAACGATGCAAGAAGACGCGCAATCTGCAGCCGCACCCGCTACGGGGACAAGGCTCCACCATCTGGCGCTGCGCGCGTGCGAAGTCGACGTCACGGCGGCGTTCTACCGGCGGATGTTCGGTCTCAAGATCGTTCGCGATCAGCGCCCGCGTTCGATCTGGCTCGGCCTGGACGACGGCTCCGTTGTGATGATCGAGGCGCGCGAGCCGGCCGAGCCGGCCATCCCGGTCGGGTCGCTGGAACTGCTGGCATTGCGGACGACACCCGACCGTAAGGCCGAGCTCAAGCGAGCGGCGCTGACGGAGGACTGCTTCGATGGTGAAACGGAGCACACCGTCTACCTGCGAGACCCCGACGGCCGCCGGGTCGGCGCTTCGGTCTACTCGCTGGAATGACCGCTCGCCGCCGCCCAGCCCTCGTCGAGCGGCACGAGAAACCTCAGCGTCAGCCGCCGCGAGTGCAACTTCCAGTCCTCGGCCGTGCGGACGTACTCATCCTCGTAGTAGCCGGAGCCGATCATGCTACGCCCGTCCTGCGTACAGCGTAGGTCGACGTAGACCGTTCCGGTAGCGCGATCACCGGCGAGATCGATCACGTGGTTGTGAACGAAGGGCTGAAAGTCAGCCTCACCACCGACCAGACGCTCGAAGGCCTCGACAAGCGCGGCGCGTCCCCGGATCGGATCCTCGAGGCTGGTGTCCATCCAGCCGTCCTCGGCGAACAGCTCGGCCACCTCTCGCGTACGTTGCTGCCAAACCAGATGGGCGTAACGGCGGGCGAGGTCGCGAATCGCTTCCTTGTCGGCCAGCTCCCTGACGATCGCTTCGAGGTCCGCAGCGGCCATCGAACTCGCGCGCCCTACTCGGCCAGCGGCTCGGCCCGCTGCTCGGCCGGCGGCTCGGCCTGTTGAGCGGCCTGCT
>SPBQ01000283.1 GCA_004525875.1 Myxococcales bacterium | reverse complement strand
GCGAGGAGATAGGGGCACAGTATGCGTACGAGCCGCCGCCCAAGAGCTCGCGCATCCATCATACCGCTTCGTGCCGCGAGGAAGCCCGCAACGAGGATGAAGGACGTCACGTGGAAGTCGACCCAGCCTTGGCAGAGCAGGCGGTCGGTGGAGGTGTGGCTAGGGCTCCACGGGTCGAGACCCGCATGCGTGAACACGACGGCGATAATCGCCAGCGCCTTGATGTAGTCGATCGACGGAAACCACGTCGGACCCTGCGCTAGATCTGCAGCGGGCAGTACGCGGGAGCTCATTTCGAATTCCCTTGGCCACACGCGACGCTCGGAGCCGATGCCGGTCGCCGGTACTCGACGCGATCGCGCGCGAGCCGCGGCCAGCCGCTCAACACCGCAGCCATCGAGGCAGTTCGGCCGGTGTAGCACCGCATCGAGGATCGCGTCGGTGCTAGCCGAAGTTGATCAGCACGAAGCCCGCAAGAGCCTACGCCTGGTCCTCGGATAGCCCGAAGTCAGGCATTCCCCGTGGTGGGGCGAGCAGAAATCGCGCGAGCGCCTCCTCGGTATAGCGGGCGCGCAGATTCTCCAACGGTCGTACCATCATGCCCGGCACGGCAGCGAACTCGTGGCAACCGGCGCACCCGAGACGCATGTACAGCTCCTCGCCCGTCTCTACCGGTACCGCGCCGCTCGTTTGCGGTGCCGCCGCGCCGATCGGAGCGGCAACTTCTCCTTGCCCACCCAGCGCCGGGCGGCCGGCGTCGCGCGGCTCACCGCGTCCGCACGCGATCGTCGCCATTGCGATGCCGCTGACCACGACGGCAGCCATCCTGCCAACGATTGAATCCGCGGTCCGTCGACAAGATGTCGAGGTCGGTCGGGGCGGAAGAGCCGAAAGGGCGCGTTCGCAGATGTCCGGCATCGACGGCAATGTTTGACTGGAACGCCCGTGCGGTCAACGCTGAAGGCTCGATCGAGTGCGCGCAGAAGCCGGAGAGCCGGGTTCATTCGGGCGTCGACACAGGTCCAATTCAATGATCCGGGGTGTGACATGTTTCGTACATTAGTGGTCGCGGCCGTACTTCTATTCTGCGCCGGAGCGTGTGGCGACAGAAGTTCGGATTCTTCTCGATACATGCAGCAGAATCGGAACCTCGCCCGCGGCGATGATCTCTGGCTGTGGCCGGGCGAGCGCGGAACGCAGCGAGACATCGAGCGCGACAAGACCGCCTGCGCGCAGAGAGCCGCCAAGAACTCGGACGGGTCGGAAGCGGAGCAGGTGAAATCGGTCATGAAGTGCATGACCAACAGGGGCTGGCTACTCGATCAGCGTGCCTGGCAAGCGCGCGTCGACAAGTGGAATCGGGAGCACGGCGGCTGAGGTCAGGATCGGCGCGAAACGAGCAAGGTGGTCGCGGTGAGCAGGGCCAGTCCCGAGCACGAGAGAAACACCGCGCGGTAGCCGCCCACCGCATAAGCGGCGCCCGTCAAGATGGGCCCAAGACTCTGACCCAGCCGCAGAACCGTACCATTGAGCGCCATGACCGCGCCGCGGTGTGACTGCGGGGCGGCGTCCACCAGCAGGGCGATGGTCGTGGAAACGGTCAACCCCATCCCCACCCCGAAGACCGCTATGAGCGGAACGAGTTGCCAGATCGTCCCTGCTTGCGGCAGAAGCCCGAGCGCGACGGCGTGGCAGCCGAATCCGACGATCAGCAAAACGTGCCGCGATACCCGGCGGGCCATCGCAGGCACGAGAGCCGCCGTGATGCCCGAAGCGATCGACGAAGCCGGCATCGTCCAACCGATGACGAGCGCGGACCCGGACAGCTCGCTGCCGATCAGCAGCGGGATGTAGGTGAGGTAGGAGCCGTACAGCAGAACGAACGTGATCAGTGTCGACATCAGCAACGAGCCTACCCCCGGGCGCCTGCACACGGCCCTCGCGCCGGCCAGATAAGGTCGGACGGACAGATCCCCGCCAGTCCCCGCTGCGGGCAGAACGAAGAGAGCCCAGAACGCGATCGGTAAGGCCAGGATCGGCAAGGCAAAAGGAACCCTCCAGCCGAGCGAGGCGAGGCTGCCACCGATCGCCGGATACAGAGCCGTGGCGACGTTCAACACACTGATGTTGTAGCCGATCACACACAGACGATGACGACCGTCATAGTAGTCTCCGATCATCGCCAGGTTGTTGGTGGCGAAGCCCGCCGCACCGGCTCCCTGCATGAAGCGGAGCGCGAGAAGGATCTCGAACGATCGCGCGAACGCGCAGAGAGCACCGGCGATCCCGAACACCAGTAGCGATAGCACCATGACGCGCTCGCGGCCGTAGCGGTCGGCAAGAATACCGAAAGGCAGTGTCAGGATGACGCCCGGCAGGGCAAACACGGAGATCACCAGCCCGGTCTGCTCCGTGGCCAGACCGAAGTATGCGATCATTTCCGGCAACACCGGTGTGATGCTGGCGACTCCGAGAACACTCATCCACGTGACTGCAAAAATCGCACGGACGCGCCGGTCGCGCAGCAGTACACGGAACTGGGGCTGGTCTTCGCGCTCGGTCACGGCGCGGCACGATCCGACGGCTTCACGGGCGATCCGATGCTTCGTTCCTCGATTCCGAGGCGCCTATCCGGAACGCGGCACTCGCTCCGTCTCGAGCGTACGCGCGTTGCCTGCCGTGCGGAAACGCAGCGCGTCGACGTCCAGCGTTTCGGCGCACCCCTCGGCATTCGTTCGCACGGCTTCGACGATCTCGTGGCGGGGCGATTTGTCGCAAACGGGATCGGTCGCGGCCACATCACCCGTGAGAAGATAAGCCTGGCACCGACAGCCGCCATGGTCACTGGCGCGCTCGGGACAGCTGCGACACGGCTCCTGCATCCACGACTCTCCACGGAATCGGTTGAACGCCGGCGACTCGCGCCAGATCCACTCGATGCTCCGGTCGCGTACGTTCGGGAAATCGAGTCCCGGCAGGCTTCTTGCGGAGTGGCACGGAAGGGCGGTTCCGTCGGGGGCGACGGCGAGAAATGTGGTGCCCCATCCGTTCATGCACGGCTTGGGTCGCCCCTCGTAGTAGTCCGCCACGACGTAGTAGATGGTCATCCGCCCCTGGGTTCGGCGCTGATACTCGTGTGCGACCGACTCCGCGCGGCGGAGCTGATCGCCGGTCGGCAGCAGCTGCGCGCGGTTCACCGCGGCCCAGCCCGCGTACTGGACCGATGCGAGTTCGACGTAGTCGGCGCCGAGCTCGAGTGCGAGCTCCAGCATGAGGTCGACGCGGCCGATGTTGCCCCGATGCACGACGAAACAGAGCACCATCGGGAACCCGTTCGCCTTGACCGCGCGCGCCGCTGCGAGCTTGCGGTCGAACGCTTCGCCGCCGGCAACGAGATCGTTCAGCTCACGCTCATCGGCCTGGAAGCTGATCTGGACGTGGTCGAGACCGAGCCGCCGCAACCGCTCGGCACGCTCCGCGTCCAGTCCGAGTCCCGAAGTGATGAGGTTGGTGTAGTAGCCGAGGCCGTGGGCTTGCTCGACGAGCACTTCGAGGTCATCGCGCAGCAGCGGCTCACCGCCCGAGAACCCGAGCTGGACGGCACCGAGCCCGCGTGCCTCGCGCAGGACCCGCACCCACGTGTCGGTATCGAGCTCACGCCGGTATCCATTGAAGTCGAGCGGGTTGCTACAGTACGGACATTGTAGCGGGCACGCGTACGTCAGCTCGGCCAGCAGCCACAGAGGCGGGCCCGGCTCATTCATCTCGAATCCAGCCCTTGTCGAGCGCTACTCGAAAAAAATCCAGTACATCGTTCTCGATCTCGGCGCCGGGGTAGCGCGCCTGCATCTCGCCGACAATCTCACCGACCGGGCGCGCGCCGTCGCAGTGGTCGAGGATCGCACCCGCTGTCGCGTTCAGACTCACCATTCCCTCCGGATAGAGAAGGACAAAAGCGTTCTGAGCATCCTCCCACTGCAGGCGAAACGGGGGCGCGAGTCGCATCACGGACGCGCGGGTAACGGGCCGTGTCATCGATCGATCTCGACATTCGCGTACGGCGGCATACGAAGAACGTAGGCCATGTACATCGCGTCCGCCATCGCCCACAGGACGTCGAGCTTGAAGCGCAGAACGACGAGAGCGCGTTCCTGCTCCACGCGCGTCGAAAAATGATCGAGCGTCACCGCAAGGGCATGCTCGACGCCTTTCGTGGCTTCCGTGACCCGTCGGCGGAAGTACCCGAGTCCGTCCGGCTCGATCCATGGATAGAGAGTCGGCCAGCCCTCGATACGCTGCTGATGGATTTCCGCG
>SPBQ01000384.1 GCA_004525875.1 Myxococcales bacterium | reverse complement strand
GTCTCGGCGTGTTCGAGACGTGATCCTCGCCCCGCAGGATGTGCGTGATGCCCAGCTCGATGTCGTCCACTACGACAACGAGATGAAAAGTCGGCGTTCCGTCGGAGCGCACGATGATCAGATCGTCGAGCTCGGCGTTCTCGAACACCACCGGACCGCGGACCAGATCGCTGAACCCGGTCTGCCCCTCGGTTGCGCAGCGGAAGCGCACCACCGCTCTCTCCCCTGATCGGGGGCGCCGGTCGAGATTCCTGCAGGTCCGGTCGTAGCTCGGATTGCGGCCGTGCTTGTGAGCCTGCTTGCGCTTGGCCTCGAGCTCTTCGGAGCTGCAGAAGCAGTAGTACGCGTGCCCCCCCTGCAGGAGCTGCTCGACCTTTCCCCGGTACAGATCGTCGCGGCCGCTCTGAAAGATCGGCCCTTCGTCCGCCTCCAGACCCAGCCAGCCTAGGGCATCGAGGATCGCGTCGACGAACTCCTGAGAGGAGCGCGCACGGTCGGTATCCTCGATCCTCAGGACGAAACGGCCGCCATGATGGCGCGCGAACAGATAGTTGAAGAGCGCCGTGCGCGCTCCGCCGAGGTGCAAGTAGCCGGTCGGGCTCGGTGCAAAGCGTGTACGTACTCCCGCCATCGGCGGATTCATACACGGCGCGTCCATCGGGTCCAAGGCGCGCGCCAGCGACAGTACGCACTCTGTACATTTTTGATCCCCACGTCGTGGGACTACGCCCATGAGGGTAAGACCTCGCGTGGGTCGCGTTTGGTACTGCGCGAAGCGGACTTCCCGTACGTGCATTGGGGAACATCCGGGATTGACGGCTCGTCAGTTTCGCGTCAGTGTCGGCGCCGAGATCGCGGCAGCCCACCGCCTCCTGTCTCGGCCGCTCGGGCCGCAGCGATCTTGTGTGTCACCGACTGCAGCGCGCGCATCCTGAAACGGTTCCACCCGACCGCGCAACGCCCGACGAAGTGATCCATCGCAAGGAGGCGTGGACGTGTTGAGGAGGAGCGAGGTGAACGAGGTGAAGGTCAAAGGGATGCATGAATCCGCTGCCGGGCTGGGTCGACGGCTCAAGCGCATACTTATCGCTGACGACAACGAAGGAACCAGGCGCGAGCTCGCCCGGCAGCTTGCCGGCGTGGAGGGCTTGGTGGTCGACCAAGTCGGCAATGGCCGCGACGCGATCAGCGCCGCTGAGGACAACAAACCGGACGCCATCGTCATGGACATGCGAATGCCCGTGATGGATGGCTACAAGGCCATGCGCGCTATCCGTACGAGCCGCAACGGCCTGAAGAAGGTTCCCATCATCGCCCTCACCGAAGCGTACATGAGCGGGGAGATCGAACGCTGCATCCGCGCGGGTGCCAGCGACTACGTTGCCCGGCCGTTCACCGACAACGACACGCTGCGCGCGAAGGTCCTGTTCTGGTCGACGCTCGGACGCGACGAGTTCGCCGCGTCCGCCCCGGCGACGTCGGCGACGCCCCGGCGACGCAACTCCCCCCCGTCGAGAAGCCGTTAGGCGCCGCGTCAAAGTGGCTGTGCAAAAAGACTGCACGCTCGTTCAGCAGCGCACAGCGAGTGCGCATACGCCCTTCTGACGCCCGTCGTTAAAACACCCTACCACCCGCAGTAGATCAGGGTTTCGCACTGCGTCGTGCGTCGTCGCCACGACGGCCTCAAGCGTGGAACGACCGTTGCACCCTGCTCACAACCCGCTACAGCGGATGCGGTTTCACGAATCGGAATTGCGCACTTCGTCTTGCCCGCCAGTCATGGGGGGCGCATAATTTTTTGTATTGCGAGCACCGGTGGAGGTTGAGGATCGCGGCGTGAATACCTGAGCAATTCGAAACGCGTACGCACGGGGTGGCGGTTGCGGTTGCACGCAGCAGCAAGGAGCGGACGACATGGATGATAAGACCCGCAGCTTCGAGGACCTGATCAAATCGGATAGAGCTGCATCGGCGGTAAACGAGTGGAGGGGCTCGTTTCTCGAATACCTCGAAACGGTCAAGAGAGAGCCTTCCATCACGAAGCTGGCCCACGCGCGTCTCTATGAGATGGTGACGAGCCACGGTTCGCAATCCCTCCCCGAGACCGAGTCCAACCCCGGCCTCATCGAAGCCAACAAAGCTTTCAACTTCTTCTCGAACGAGTTCTTCGGAATCGAGAAAGTCCGCAGTCAGATCGTCCGTTACCTCCACGCGGCCTCGCTCAAGGGCGAGGAGTCACGTCAGGTTCTCTACCTCATGGGTCCTGTCGGGTCCGGAAAGACGTCCCTGGTCGAGAAGCTGTAGTCCGCGCTCGAGGACAGCCCGCCGTTCTTCGCCATCGAGGGCTGCCCGATGAACGAAGAGCCGCTGCACCTCATCCCACGCCACTTGCGTGCCGAGTTTGACAAGATGCTCGGCCTCCACATCGAGGGCGAGCTGTGCCCGGTGTGCCGGTTCCGACTCGAGGAGGAGTACGCAGGCAAGTACGAGGACGTGCCTGTCGTCACGCGCCAGTTCTCCAAACGGCACCGCATCGGCATCGGCGTCGTGCCGCCGGTAGACCCGAACAATCAGGACACCTCGGTCCTGATCGGCAGCGAGGACATCTCAAAGCTCGACCTGTATTCCGAGGGCGATCCTCGGGTGCTCGACCTCAACGGCGCCCTCAACGTCGCGAACCGAGGCGTCTGCGAATTCATCGAGGTGTTCAAGAACGACACCGAGTACTTGCACGCGATGATCACCGCGACACAAGAGAAGGTCATCCCTGCGCCCGGCCGGCACGGCATGGTCTACGTCGATACCGTGATCGCCGCGCATTCGAACGAGGCCGAGTGGCAGAAGTTCCGCGCCGACCACACGAACGAGGCCATCCTCGACCGCATCGTGGTCGTCAAGGTTCCGTACAACCTGCGCCTCAGCGCCGAAGTCGAGATCTACCGCAAGATCATCGATCACTCCGATTTCCATGCACGACTGGCGCCACACACGCTCGAAATCGCCGCCATGTTCTCGATCCTCACGCGCCTGGAACCGACGTCGAAGTGCGACCTCATGACGAAGCTGAAGATCTACAACGGAGAGGAGGTGATCGAGAAAGGCCGGACGAAGAAGATCGACCTTCACGAGCTTCGCGAGGAAGCCCAGCGCGAAGGCATGGACGGAATCTCCACGCGCTTCGTGATGAAGGCCCTCGACTCTGCGCTTTCCGAGAACGTCGATACCGGCTGCATCGATCCGATCAGCGTCCGCGGGGCTCTCGTGAACATGGTCCGCGAGGCGGAGCTGTCCGATGACATCCGCAAACGCTACCTCGAATTCCTGCAGGACACGCTACACAAGGCCTATCTCGAGATTCTCGAAAAGGAGATCACGAAGGCCTTCGTCTACGCGTACGAAGACCAGGCCGACGCGCTGTTCCAGAACTACCTCGACCACGCCGAGGCGTTCGTCAACAAGGGAAAGGTGAAGGACCGCAGCACCGGCGAGGAACTCGCGCCCGACGACGGCTTCCTCAAGTCGATCGAGGAGCAGATCGCC
>SPBQ01000403.1 GCA_004525875.1 Myxococcales bacterium | reverse complement strand
GGCAACACCCACGGATCTCCACGCATGGCAGTCACGACACCCCCGCCCAACGAGGCACACGCAGTCCCGAGGGATCGCGCAAAGCGCGGCGGTGATCTGACGGCTACCCGCATCCTCGACGCGGCCGAGGATCTGTTCGCCGAGCGTGGCTACGCGGGAACCACGCTGCGCGACGTCGCCACGCTCGTAGGGGTCCGCAACCCGAGCATCTACAACCATTTCGCCGGCAAGGAAGCGCTCTACGAGGCCGTTCTCGGTCGTGTCATCGGCCCGGTCCTCGACGCGCTTTCGGATTTGATCGCCGCCGGTCCCGACGCCGATCGCGAGTCGGTCATCGGCAAGACGATGGAGATCCTCGGCGAGCATCCCAACGTTGCGCGACTGCTGCTGCACGAGACGCTCGGCGGCGGCGATCGGCTGACGCCGATCCTCAAGGATTGGATCGGTCCGATCTTCGCGCGTTCGCACGAGCTCATCAGCCGCTCGCCGGGGACCGCGCGCTGGGAAACGGACCAGCTCCCGCTGCTGGTCTTGGCCATGTACCACATCGTGGTCGGCTACTTCACGATCGCACCGATCTACAGCGAACTCGGCGGCGAAGACTTGCTCGCCGAAGAGATGCGCGCGCGCCAGACCCGGCTGCTGCACCAAATTGCCGATCTACTGTTCGCTGCACCTGCGACCGAAACGCCCTAAGGAGATGAAGTAATGAGCGTGAATATCGACGTCCCGTACCTGTCCTCGACGTCCTGGGATCGGGACATGGCCGAACGGCTGCGCTGGCTGCGCGAGAACGATCCCGTTCACTGGTCCGAGAAGGACGGGCTGTGGGTCGTCACGAAGTACGAGGACGTGTCCTACATCTCCAAGGATCAGGAGCTGTTCACCTCGGGCAACGGCGTACGCCCCGGCAACCCCGCCCGGATCGGCCTCATCGACGAGCCTGAGCCGCGACACTCGCAGCTTCGCCGACTGCTGAACAAAGGCTTCACGCCGCGCATGGTCGGTAAGCTCGAGCAGGTGTTCAAGCAGATCGTCGATGAGGCGCTCGATGCGGTCGCCGACACCGGCGAGTGCGATTTCGTCAACTCCGTTGCCGTCCCGCTTCCGCTACTCATCATCGCCGAGATGATCGGCATTCGGCGAGAGGATCGCGACCGCTTCCACCAGTGGTCAGACGCGATGATCTCCGCCGACGGCAACGAGCACGACGCGGAGATGATGGCGGCGGCGGGCCAGGCGTTCGTCGAGTACTCCACCTACTGCACCGAGATCATCGAGTCGCGCCGCAGGGAGCCCAAGGACGATCTCGTCAGTATCCTGGTCAATGCCGACGACGAAGGAGTGATCGGTCGGTTCGAGGACACGCAATCACCGATCGCGATCAGCGACGAGCATGCAGACCTCATCAAGAACGAGCTGCTGATGCTGTGCGTGATCCTGATGGTGGCCGGCAACGAGACCACGCGCAACGCGCTGTCCGGCGGCATGCAGCTTCTGATCGAGAACCCCGGTGAGCGCGAGAAGCTGCTACAGGATCCTTCACTGATCCCATCGGCTTGCGAGGAGATGCTGCGCATGGTCTCGCCGGTGCTGTCGTTCGGACGCCTGGCCACTCGCGATACGGAGCTCAAGGGCAGGAAGATCGAGAAAGGCCAGACGGTCCTCATCGTGTACCCGTCGGCGAATCGCGACGCGGACGTCTTCGAGGATCCGGACACGTTCCGCGTCGAGCGCAATCCCCAGCATCTCGCCTTCGGCATCGGCAATCACTTCTGCCTCGGCGCCAATCTCGCCCGGATGGAGATGCGCGTGGCGTTCGAGGAGTTGTTGCGGCGCTTCCCGGATATGGAATACAGCGACGGCGGGCCGCAGTTCGGGCCGTCGGCGCTGGTACGGTCGTGCGTACACCTGCACGTCCGCTATACTCCGGAGAGCCCGACCGAGCGCGCGGCCGTCTGAGCCGGCGCCGGTCGCGCGAGCGGGCACGTCATGTCGCCGGATGAAGCAGTCGTTATCCTGAAAGGGCCGCATGCCGACCTCGCGCGCGCGGCCGAGCATCTGGCGACGCATGGCCTCGCTTCGCAGCTCCTCTGTCCCGATGCGGGGAGTTCTTGACAGATAACGCTATCGCTCGCGGTCGCGAGCCAGGACGTGCAGCGCTCTCTCGAGCTGTTCGACGCACAGTGGAAAGCCGGCCTCGATGAGGGACAGCTCGCTGCTTCGCGCGCCGCCGCCGAGATCGTGATCGACCCCGACGCGCCCGAGACCACCTGCCCCGCATGCCTGACGACTTTCGCGACCGGTCCGACCGAATGTCCGGACTGCGGCCTCTGCATAGGCTGACGCGCGCCCGCCGGCGCGAGCGCAGGGCCGTGCAATGATCACACGAGCCCCTTGACCGCACGCGAATAGGCGGATATCACTTCATCCGGATGAACGGATCGAGTGATATCGGTGGACCCGCTTCGAAAGGTCCGACGGCAGCCGAATCCGGCGCCACCCTGCCCCCGCCGATCGTCGGCTGGATGAGCACGCTCGGTGACCCCACGCGCGCCCGTATCCTGCGCGCGGCCGAGCGTCACGAGCTCACGGTCGCCGAGCCTTGCCGGATCCTCCAGTCTCCCCAGTCGACCGTCAGCAGGCATCTGAAGATCCTCTCCGAGGACGGGTGGCTCACGGCCCGTCCCGAGGGCACGAGCCGCCTGTACCGAATGGTCGGAGAAGACGTCGAGCCCGCGGCCTTGCGGCTGTGGGGCCTGGTCCGCGAGCAGACCGCATCCACGCCGGCGGGGGGCCACGACGATCAGCGACTGGAGCACGTCATCGAGGAGCGTCGCGCGCGCTCCCAGGAGTTTTTCAGCTCGACCGCGGGTCAGTGGGACCGGATGCGCGAGGACCTGTTCGGAACTCGCTTCGATCTGGAGGCGCTGGCGGCCCTCCTCGCCGGCGACTGGGTGGTGGGCGATCTTGGCTGCGGCACGGGGCAGATGGCCGCGGCCGTCGCGCCGTTCGTCGGGCGCGTGATCGCCGTCGAGAGCAGCCTGGAGATGATCGACGCCGCGCGCGTGCGGCTGGCCGTGCACGACAACGTGGTGATCCGCTCCGGCAATCTGGAATCGCTACCGATCGACGACGGTGCTCTCGATGCCGCGACGATGTCGTTGGTGCTGCACCACGTCGCCGAGCCGGCCCGCGCGCTCGCGGAAGCCGCCCGGGTGCTGAAGCCCGGCGCACGCCTGCTGCTGATCGACATGTACCCTCACGAGCGCAGCGAGTACCGCGACCAGATGGGGCACGTCTGGCTCGGCTTCGAGCCGGACCGCATCGCAACCTGGCTGGACG
>SPBQ01000242.1 GCA_004525875.1 Myxococcales bacterium | reverse complement strand
GGACGATTCGCTCGGCCTCGATGCGCTCGACCTTCAGGCCGTTGTAGACCTGCCCCTCCACGACACGATCACCGTTGAGGATCGCGAAACGCCAGCGCGCCGTGATGACGGTACCGTCCAGTCGCAGGGGCAATTCCGCCTCTTTCTTCGCGGCCTCCTGGGCTTGCTCCCTGTCCGCCTGGCCGAGCAGGGCCGCGGCGAGCGCGCTGACTGATTCCTCGGCACCCACCGGTGCGGGCGAGAAGGGATCACGCGTCGCTGCGGCGCCAGCGGGGCCGCTGGTCGTCCGGTGCGCGGCCGTTGCCGCCTTCGCCGCATTCACGGTCTTCAGCATCTGCGAGCCGCGCTCGATCGTTGCGTACGTCAGGTAGGTCACGACCAGCGGGGCCGCGAGCGCCACGATCTGTCTCGAGCTAAGCTCCATGACTCCGCTCCTTCTCAACCGCGACGGCGACCGTCAGCTTTGCCTCGATACGGTTGAGCTTCTTCTTGAAGTTCATGCGCACCACACGCGAGTACCATCGGTTGCTCTCGATCCAGCTGAGCAGCGCGTGCACCTGGTCGTACTGTCCGGTGACATCGATGTTGAAGTAGACGACGTCGTAATCGCCGATCTTGATCTTCTTCGGCTGCGATTCGAGCTCGCTCAGCGCCACTCCGGTGTCGCGGATTCCCTCCAGGAAGTGCTCCGTCCAGAAGTTTATCGACGGGTACTCCGGTAAGCTCTCGCGCAGCTGCGCTTGCTTGGTCCTCAACGATTCGACCTGGCGAATGAGGTCGAGACGAGCGCGTCCGGCGCCGACCTCGCGGCGTACCTCCGTGATTTTCTTGTCCATCGGCCGGTAGACGCCGAAGAAGCCGATCGCGGCAGCGATCCCGAGAACCGTGAGGCGGAGCTTGAACGGATCCCGGAGCTGCTTGACCAGCTCGTTCCACTGCTCCTTCCACTCCGGGGGTATGACGGTCTCGATCATCGCCCTTGCCTAGTTCTTCGGCAGCGACAGCACGCCGAAGACCGTGAATCCGCTCCCGTTCTGCTGCCGCCAGTTCACGTCCGTGAGCTTCACGCGCGGCATCACCGCCTTCATGTACTCGTTCGATTCCAACGAACGGACGGCCTGGTTGATCTCGGGCGGTGCCATACCGCGCTCTGCCGACGGGGCACCGGCGTCGATCTGAAGATAGCGCTGGCCCAGCGCCTTGTTCGGGTTCTTCTCCCAGATGAAATCGCCACCGCTGAAGTTCACGAGCCAGGTCGTCGCAGGCAGCTCGGTCGCCACGGCATCGAGCGCACGGCTGAACTGGAGCTCTCGGTCGAGAAACTTGATCATCTGTGTGACGTCCCTCGCAAGGAGCGCCTGCTCCTGCGTGAGCTTCTGCAGCGTCTGCCCACGTGCCCACGGGGCGGCGTAGACCTCACGCTTGACCTGCTGGAGCTGCGCGGCAAGACCCGAAGCGTGGTCCTGCAAGATGAGGAACATGCAGACGCACACGGCGAAGATGAAGCCAGTCTCTCCCCACGGGGCCATCGCCAGGAGCGAGGGCTTCTCCTGAATGCTGCGCGCGAGATTGAGCGAGTCGCTGCGCGAGTCGAGCGTGCCGAGCGCGAGCCCGAACGCCGTGAACGACTCGTCGAATTCCGGGCCGTCGACACCCAGGATCTCGTGCCCCATGGCCTGCTCGAGCTCTTCCCAGTCGGTCTCGAGCGTATCGTCCCCCTGCACCGAGACGTGCTCGATACCGGAGAGCTTCAGGCGCCGGAGCGCGTGCACGTTGAGCAGATGGTAGGCTTGCAGCAGCGCCTCTGCCTTCCCGTCCTCCTCCCAGGAGAGGACCTGCCAGGCCAGCGGCCACTTGTGCGTGCCCAGCACTGCGAGCCCGGTCGACTCTCCGAGGATGTACCGCAGGTGGACGCCGCGCGTCGGCTTGAACGGTGCGTAGTGGGCCGACGCCCGCCAAGCGGCCCAGGGTTCGGGCTCGTAGCGATGCTGGTCCTCGACACTCAACCCGTTCTCCTTCGTGATGGTGTGGAGCTCGCCGAACCTGACCTTCGCGGTGAGCCGGATCTTCTGCTTACCAACCGACACCGTCAGCCTATCGGTCAGCACCGACTGCGCGCGCTTCTCTTCGGCCTCGGGGCGCGCGTCCTCGCGTTCGGCCGGCGCCACGGCATGGATCTGAGGCCCGTCCTCGAGCTGGATCTCTGAGATGAACGTCACCGCGCTGGCGCGCAGCCCGATCGTCACGGGCTGAACTTTCCTGCGCGGCTCGGAGTCCTCGTCGAACGTCTCGGGCACGGCCGGCAGCAGCTTGGCGAGCGACGGAACCGATTTGCGCACTCCCGCGAGAATGTTCTGAAGACGGTCGCCGCGGACTTCGGCTGCGGCGTCGCTCAGGTCGGTCGCGACCTCGCGACGCTCGATGCCGAGCAGCGTCTGGACCGCTTCGATGCGGTGCACGCCGGACTCGGTCGGGTAGACGCCCGTGCCCGACCTGAGCGAGATGCGACGCAGGACGGCCTGTATTTGTCCGACGCTCATCGACGCAGCCCCTGTCGGGTCGGCAGTGAGACCTCGGATAGGCAGAGCCGTAGGGCGAGCAGCGATGGCGACGCGGTCCGGACCATTCGTAGTCCACCCCTCGCCATTCCAGCCTCGTTGTCGCTGGGCCGCCTCACCACCACACGCTCCTCCAAGACTTCTTCTACTGTCGCGGCACCCGCCGACCACCGGCAGGGGCCGGGCGGTAGCAATGCCGCCGGTTCAGCAGATCAAAAAAAGGGGGGGCCGAAAGGCCCCCCCTGGGTATAGAGCCAATCCGGATCAGGTGCCGGCGGAAGCCTGCGAGCCGATCGGGTTGATCTGCGGCAGACCGTCGATCAGGCTGTTCGCGGGATCGTAACCCTGCTCCGTGAACGTCACGGTGTACGGGCCGTAACCAGCCGAAGCGCCCACACGCGTGAGCGTCAGCGTCCACGAATCCTCGAGATCACCGGTCGAGCCGGCGGCCACCGTGCCGACCGTGAAGTACTTCGGCGCGGGGATCGCGATATCCAGATCCGTCAGGTCATCCGCGTACGTGGCCTCACGAGCGTGGAACCGCTCCATCGAGGCGCGCACTGCGCTGAGGTAGTTCATGGACTCACCGGCCTTCGAGCGCTCGACGGCGTCGCGGAAACGCGGGACGCCAAACGACGCGAGAACACCGATGATCACGATAACGATGGCCAACTCGACGAGGGTGAATCCCTTCTGGTCCTTGGCCTTTCTGAGCATAGCTCCCATTCTCATTCCTCCTGCATCCTACTGCATTTGCTTTGTTTGCTTCCGTTTCGCGGATAATCGACGTCCAGGACACTCCCAGCCGCAGGCCACACATCACGGACGGGCCACTAGCAGCAAGGCATGTGCCAGCCTGCTCAGTGGCACGGAAGTCCGCACAGAGCAGCACCGAACAGCCGGCCCGGCACCTCGCGACCACGACAACTTCGTGCCGTGCCTCACAGATTTGGACGTTTGCTGATCGGTGTTCTTGGCGCTCCGGTGTAGCACCCTCTCACGCTTCTCGCCGGAGATGCCCGTCCGACGCGATCGTCCGCTCGAACCCGAGCACGGCCGCCCACGTAGCGTGTACAGCGACGATGCGATGACGGCCTCGTGTCGGCCGGCGATCACGACAAGAGGCTCGACGCCGCGCACCGCATCAAGGGATGCCTGCCTCCCCTCATCATGGAACGAACTTCGTATGCGGAGGTCGCGCCGCGGGATCGGATCCACGGCACCGAAGCCGAAACGCCGGGCCGCGAGCCGACCAATACCCTGTTGACAGCCGAGCGCCGGTCGGGTAAATACGTAGTACAAATACGTACTACGCATTCAAGGCCGTTCAAAGCGGGCCGTAACCGCGCCCGAACGCAGCAAGGAGATCACCGCGATGGCAACAGCAGGCCGCTACGCGATCCCAACAGGCGACATCAAATGGGACATCCCCCAGAGCTTCGATACGAACTTCAACTGGGAATACCAGGACGGGCGCGAGTCGCTCCTCAAGCTCTACTCCAAGGGAAAGAAGCGGCAGTGGGACGTCGAGAACCGCATCGACTGGTCGCAGGATCTCGATCCGGAGAACCCTCAGCAACTGCCCGACGAGTCGATGCCGATCTTCGGCTCCGACGTGTTCCAGCGGATGACCGGCGACGAGAAGGTCCGAGCCCGTTACCATTTCCAGGCCTGGCAACTCTCGCAGTTCCTGCACGGCGAGCAGGGCGCCCTCGTGTGCACCGCGAAGATCGTCCAGCAAGTCCCCGACATGGACGCGAAGTTCTACGGGGCGACGCAGGTCGTCGACGAGGCGCGCCACGTCGAGGCCTACTCGCGCCGGCTTCACGAGAAGTTCGAGCTCGCCTATCCGATCACGCCCACGCTCAAGACCCTGCTCGACCAGATCCTGCGCGATTCACGCTGGGACATGACCTATCTCGGCATGCAGGTGTTGATCGAGGGGCTCGCGCTGGCCGCGTTCTCGACCATCCGCGATAGCTCGCAGAACCCTCTGGCCGCGTCCGTCAACGCCTACGTCATGCAAGACGAGGCGCGACACGTCGCCTTCGGACGCTTCGCGCTCGCCGATTACTACCCGCATCTCACGCAGACCGAGCGTGACGAGCGCGAGGAGTTTGCGGCCGAAGCGTGCTACGCGATGCGCGACCGTTTCCAGGCCGAGGAAGTCTGGGAGAACCTGGGCCTGCCGGTCGAGG